>DAOLNX010000073.1:0-15740 GCA_035416785.1 Smithellaceae bacterium
GGTGTCCATGGCGCCGCTCTGTATTCGCTTGCGGGCGAAAAAATCGTTTTTTTCGATGAGATCGGCAGGCATAACGCCATCGACAAAGTTATTGGCCATGCGGCCGTTCACAACATTAGCCTGGAAGATAAAATGATTTGCTCCACAGGGCGCATTTCCAGCGAAATCGCCCTGAAAATCATCAATGCCCGTGCTCCCGTGCTGATCACGCGCGCCTCGCCGACCACCTTAAGCGTAAAGCTTTTGCGCCGCTACAACATTTTGAGCGTCATCCGCGCCGTTCAAGGGCGGTTTTACGTGGTCAACGGGAAAGAGCAGATTGTTTTATAGTTTTTGTGCAACGATGACCTGGGTTTTTGGTAGAAATTGATCAAAAGAGGCCAGAAGTTTTTCCGAACCGGGACACTCCATCAAACCTGCCCAGAAATTCGCCCAATTCTGCAAGAGCGGATGATAGGGAGGGCCGATTTGATCCAGGACGGCTCCATCCAAATCTCCTTCCGGAGTGACAAGCCAGAATATCGACATGTAGACCGTCCAGTAGAATCCCCAGGTATCGTAACGCTCGATTTTTAATCCGGATTTTTCCACCAGGTGAACAAATCTTTCCCGGTTAAAAATCTGAATGTGGTTGGGCGCGGAAAAATAAAACGGGTGCGCCACCGGTTTTTGCAAGGTCTCCGAGCGGGCATCCGGTACGGAAATCAGATATTTTGCTCCCGGCTTTCCCACACGAACCAGTTCCGCAAGAATACGTTCCGGGTCTTCCGTATGTTCGAGCATCTCTGTGGCCAGAATTCTGGTTGCATAAGCATCCGGCAAAGGCAAATGCAGAGCGTCGCTCACGAAGCCTTCCACTTTTCTGGCTCTGGTGGTTCGGACTTGATCGATTAATACCCGGATTTTTTCAGTGTCCACATCCGCAAATACGACATGAGCGCCCTGACGCGCGCAAAACAAAACCGCGTTTCCCCGGCCGCAACCGACATCCAGAACAACATCGTTTTCCGTCACTTGAAAACCGTCAAATAATTCGCCGGTTTCCAGTCGATACCAGCCCCGTTTTACCGCATCCCGCAAGCCGCAAAAGTGCGGATCAACATCTTTTTTATTGATAGCTGCGTGCTTTGGATTTTCTTCGCTTTCAATGCTTTCGTCCATATTTTTTAGTTTTCCAATGCAAAAGCACTTAGAAATATTTGGTTGTCCTGTGCAAATGAGAGATTTTCAAAAATAAGAAAGACATCTGTAATATCAGTTCCTATCGTCACCTTTTTACTGCTGCCTTGAATTTCTTCCTGGCTGATTAGCTCATAACCGCTTTCGGCAGAGAAGCTGAAATAGAACAGTTTCACCTTTGTCGTTTCGACCTTGCCTTTTAGGGTTATGGAGAGAATTCCTGTTTTGCCTGCGGCGCCTTCGGAAGAAGCGTTACTCAGCATGATATTTTTCCCGCTCATGTGCTCAATACTGAACGTCTGTCCTTGTTTATATGGGTTTGCCGAACTGAACACATCTTGCCTTTCACTGTAATAAGGCTGGCCGGATTTTCTGGAGGAAAGACGGTAGAAATTGACATTATTGAAGAATTGTCCGTAAATGTAGTAATCTTCGTAAGCTTTTGCATATACGGTCGAAAGTGATTCATTCAATTGGGATTTGCACATGCTGTCAAGCCAGGCAAGATCATGAACATTACTGTTTACAAGAAATGCCCTGAATTTGTCCACGCCGCCATAATTGCCCATTACGTAGCTCCAAAAGACTGCATTCTGATACTGCCAGACTTCATCTGAACTGAATTTATCCAAAGCATAGATAAAACCTTTCTGGGAGGGGAAAAAAGAATCCTTGGAATTAATGTCATAGAAACTGTTCTGGTTAAAGATCTGATTGCAGGCAAAGGTACTAATGCCTTCCGTTTCACTCTCCGAGAGCCAATCTTCCCAATCCCGGCGGTTGGAATAGCTGTATTCGACCAGATGAAACAGCTCATGCAGGCTGGCAGTCTGCCTTGCCGCGGTATCAACAAGAGATGTGGGCAATTTGATTATGCCCTTGGAATCCGCATGGGCCGTTCCGTTTTCGCTGTAGCTGATTTTGACATAGATGTATTCTTTGGGAGTCGCAGCGTCCGCATCCTCGGAATCCAAAATAAAGCGAACAGGCGCCTTAAATCCTTTGCTGACATAGTAGTCATATCCGGCTTCCAGATAACCTCCCAGCATCTCGGCAAATCTTCTCTGGCTTTCCGTGCACTCTATTCGAAACCTTTTCTTGCTACTCATAACCACAATATTGCTGTTTGCCGTTGCGACTGCCGCCTTAATGCCTTGCGATAAACTCGCTTCGCCAATCTGAAAAACACTGGGACCTTGCAGACCGCTTCCATATTCCATCCAGTCATTAAGGTCTTCATAGATGCAATTCATCTTGAAGATAAGCGTCCGGTTGATGCTGTTAAATTGTGCATCGGGGTTAATCCAATCTTCACCGTCCCAGAGATACAAGGAAGGAGTCGTAAAGGATGCATCTACGGCAATGGTCACTGTCGCGGATTCATTCAGTTCTTGTATGTTGTCCTCGGAATTTGTCGATATTTTGTAGCAATCGCCGTTTGATTGAATAACTCCGTTTCGCAGAATCGATACCAGGGAGATTTTTATGAAGGTATCCTCTTCCAACGCGTTGGGAGGTATCGTAATCGTCAGGTTCTTATGAGTGAACGTTCCCCCCGTAACGGAAGATATTTTTACAACCGTGCTGGATTGTTCCGAAACAGTGGATTCGATATCCGATGGATTGGTCGCCCCAGGCAAACCGCTGCCGCTGTTTCCGCTGCATCCGGACAGGAGCATGCAGACAAAGAATACAACAATAACGGACACGATGAACAACGTTGATCGAGCAGCCGATGCGGAAGCGAGGTAGATATATCTTTCCATAAGAGCAGAGTCCTTTCAAATAAATCCTCAATCGTTGCAGATCTTTAAAATATTTGAGGTTTCAAACATTTTTAAAATTATACCACACACTCCCAAACAAAAACCAGGGAAATGGTACGGCGTGTCGAATGGCTCTTGACAGCTGAATGCCCTTTAGAGTAAGTGTTTAAGAAATATTTGTAGCAATTATTGTTAAATCCAACACGAAAGGAGTATGTTATGAAAGCTTTAAAGGTTTTGACAGTTTTAATATTATTGGTATTTGTCGGATGTGTAGCAGGAACCGGGATGGTAAGTCCCGGTGATAAACCGGATAACGTTCCGCCAAAGATTATTACGGGTCCTGACAATGTAAAAATATGGGATCGCCCGAATGCTTTTGGTCCTGTTCCCGCAAACCAGATGGAAGAAGGCAAAAAAGTATGCAGTCAGATCGACTTGGTAGCGGTGGGTTACCATCCGAACGCCCAAGATGAAAATGGCAAGAAATTCCCGAACGGCGGTTTTCTTTGCGTTCCGAAAAAATAATTATCTGATTTACATTCAGGGATAGGATCATCGTACAATGTGTGATCCTATCCCTTGTCCAGCATCAAATCTTATTCAGCATCCAATGTTTCTGACCAGAATATCAGTTGACAATCATTCGACTTTTGTTTTACGTTTTACCTGCTTCACAAAGAAGCCGCACAAGACGGTGAAGCGAGTCCTGTCCCACAGAGTGCAGAATTTGTTCTTTGTCATGTAAGAGGTTGAATTAGTTAAAGACGCAAAATAATTCGCAAAGCGAGGTAAGGCATATGAAGTACATAGACCAGATTGATTTCAGCGGAAAGAACGTTTTGGTTCGGGTGGATTTCAACGTACCGATGGACAAGACAGGCAAAGTTACGGATGATACACGTGTTAAAGCCAGTTTAGCCACGCTCAATTACATCCGGGAAAAGGGAGCCAAAGTCATCGTGACGTCGCATCTGGGCCGTCCCAAAGGTAAAAGGGTTGAGGAATACTCCTTAAAACCGGTGGCGCCGGTTCTGGCCGGACTGCTTAAAATGGAGGTTCCTTTTATTGAAGATTGCATCGGCGAAAAAGCCCTGCGGGCCGTCGCCGGAATGAAGGCGGGAGAGGTGATTTTGCTGGAAAACCTGCGCTTCCATCCAGGCGAAGATAAAAACGACGAGGCGTTTGCGCAGGAGTTGGCCAAACTCTGCGATGTGTATATCAATGACGCCTTCGCCGTTTCGCATCGCGCGGCTGCCTCCAACACCGCCATCACCAAATTTGTTCCTCTGTGCGCGGCCGGATTCCTTTTGAAAAATGAAATTGAATATTTCAACAAAGCTATGAAAAATCCCGCGCGTCCTCTGGCGGCGTTGATCGGCGGCGCCAAAGTATCGGATAAAATTAAGGTATTGGAAAATGTGCTGGATAATGTCGATCGACTGATCATTGGCGGCGGCATGGCTTTCACCTTTCTGAAAGCCCAGGGCTTGAATATCGGCAAATCCCTGTGTGAAACGGAAATGCTGGATGTGGCCATCAAAATCATGGATAAAGCCAAAACCAAAAACGTTCAGCTCCTGCTTCCGGTGGATGCGGTGATTGCCCAGACGCCGACGGCGGATGCCGAAACCAAAGTTGTGGATGTTAAAAGCATTCCGGAGGATTGGATGGGACTGGACATCGGCCCCGCCAGTATTGCGGCTTTTTCGGATGCAGTGAAAACTGCAAAAACGATTGTCTGGAACGGACCACTGGGCATGTTTGAACTGGCGCCTTTTGCATCGGGCACCTTCAAACTGGTGGATGCGGTTGTGGATTCTGGTGCCCTGACCATTGTTGGTGGCGGCGATACCGATACCGCCATTCACAAGACCGGCAAAAGTGACAAAATATCGTATATTTCCACTGGAGGCGGCGCATTTTTGGAACTTCTGGAAGGTAAGATGCTGCCGGCAGTGGCCGTGCTTGATTGAAAGGGAATAACTTATGAGACAGTGGATTGTGGCCGGTAACTGGAAAATGAACAACACGCTTGCAGAATCTCTTGATCTGGCTTCAGCGATCAAAGAAGGCGCGAGGGATGTCAAGGGTGGCGAAGTGGTTGTTTCTCCGCCTTTTACGGCGCTGGTCGGCGTCGGCCAGGTTCTCAAAGGAACTGGTGTTGCTCTGGCTGCGCAAAATATGCACAGTGAGGATAAAGGAGCGTTCACCGGTGAGGTTTCACCGGTTATGCTCAAGGATGCCGGTTGCACGTATGTGATTCTCGGACATTCCGAACGTCGGAAATACTTCGGGGAAAGCGATGAAAGTGTCCATGCAAAAGTTCAGAAGGCGCTGGCGTCCGGTCTGAAGCCGATCGTCTGTGTCGGTGAAACAGAAGAAGAAAGGGCAGAAGGAGTCACACAGTCTGTTATTGAACGTCAAATCCGGGGCGCACTGGCAGGCGTTTCATTCACGGATGATATTGTCATTGCCTATGAGCCGGTATGGGCCATCGGAACCGGAAAGGTGGCGACGCCGGAGCAGGCGCAGCAAGCGCATGCCTTCATCCGAGGTCTTCTCCGGGAACGTTATGGAGCATCTGCTGAAAGTGTACGTATCCTTTACGGCGGCAGCGTCACCAGAGAGAACATCGGCGAGTTGATCGCCATGGAAGATATTGACGGAGCTCTTGTCGGAGGGGCATCTTTGAAACCAGAAGGTTTTTTAGGTATTGTCAACAAAATGCCATGACCCGAATTCTCATTGTTTATCATTCCCAGACGGGACACACCAAACAAATGGCCGACGCCGTCGCCGCAGGCGCCAAAGCGATCGACGGTGTCGAGGTCACTCTCAAAAAAGCAGCCGATGCCAATCTTGACGACCTGCTGGCCTGCGACGGGCTGGCCTGCGGCACACCCGAAAACTTCGGCTATATGTCCGGTATGCTGAAGGATTTCTTTGATCGCACTTACACAGAGGCCCAGGACAAGGTTTTCCGTAAACCTTTTGTGGTTTTCATCAGCGCGGGCAATGACGGAACGGGCGCGTTGCGAGCCATTGAACGGATTGCCTTGGGCTACAAATTGAAAACGGTTTTTTCACCGGTTATCGCCAAAGGAAAGATCACCGAAGAAATCCTTGCAAATTGCAGGGAATTGGGAGGCACACTGGCCGGCGGTTGCGCCATGGGTATTTACTGAAAAAACCCGCGGACGAATGAAAATAGCCGCCGCAGGTGTCGTATGGCGGGCGTGAAAGAGCAGGCAATCCGTTTCGGAGTCGTCTTATCCATCATAAAGAAAAACCATAGAGTGGCGTCATGAACATTTTGCAATCCGCGAAATGGCTGTTTTCAAAAACCTCAACGTCCATTGATTTTGAAGAGTCGGTCAGGCGCAGGCTTTTTGTCTTGTTCTCCATCAGTATTCTGATTCCGTTGATTCCCTTTGGAATTCTTCATCTCGTCAACGGGGCCTATGTTTGGGGCTGCTCCATTTTTCTGACCTCCGCCGCCATCATCGGCCTTGTGGTTATTGTGCGCCTAAGGAAATGGCGAAAGACCATCTACCGTCTTTCCGTTATGTTATTTCTCTTCCTTTTCACCTACTGGACATACACCGGAACGATTCAAGGTTTGGGCAGCCTCTGGTTTCTGGGAACTTCCCCCTATATTTTCTTTCTTCTGGGCAAGCGGGAAGGCACGGCATGGTGCATGGCGGTTGGATGTATCATTGCCGTCATTTTTTTCAATCCTCTATCGTTGCCGGGCGTTTTTTCCTACTCGCTTGAGTATTCCGCAAGATACCTGATTCTTTATTTTATCATCTTTCTTTTCACCCATTATTACGAATCCACGAGAGAACGATACAAAAATGCCATGCTGGAGGAACATGGAAAGCTTTTACTGGAGAAGGAACAGCTCCTGCAAACGAAAAATGAACTGGAGCATTCCAATACACTTTTAAACGAAGAAATTGCCGTAAGAAAACAAGCACAAAATGAACTGATGGAACATAAAGAAAACCTCGAAAGAATGATTACCGAAAGAACCTCCGAGCTTTGGGAAAAGAATACTGAACTTCAGGCCAGTGAAAAACGCTATCGTTTGCTCGCCGATAATATCAATGATGTCATATGGATGGCGAATAACGATCTTTCGCTTACATATATTTCGCCCTCCGTGGAAAAAATGCTTGGATATTCCGCCCCGGAGGCGATTTCTCTTGGACTGAAGCAGTTATGTGTTCCTGAGTCTTTCGACCAGCTTTGGCATCTCTATGAGGAAACTCTCAAAACAGTGAAAGAAAAAGAAGACGCCAAGGAACGCCATCTGACGCTGGAGTGTAAATTTTTCAAAAAAGATAAAAATATTGTGAATGTGGAGATCACCCTGTCCCTGATTATGGGCCACCAGTCTGAAGTGATCGGTGTTGGAGGTATCACCAGAGACATCGGCGAACGGGTTAAAAGCCAGAGGGAAAAGGAAAAAATGCAAATAGAACTTGCCCAATCCCAGAAAATGGAGGCGGTGGGAACCTTGGCCGGCGGCGTGGCACACGATTTCAACAACATGTTGAGCGCCATTATTGGATATTCAGAGCTTTCCTTGCAGGAGATGAATTCTTCCAATCCCCTTCGCAAAAATTTAGACCGGATTCTCGATGCTGCCAGGCGCTCCGCCAATCTCACCCGTCAACTGCTGGCCTTTGCCCGCAAACAGACCATCGTGCCCGAAATTCTGGATATCAATGAAGCGGTAGGATCCGTGCTGAAAATGATTCGACGCCTGATCGGTGAAAATATTGAATTGGCCTGGCTGCCGGGGACTTGCTCCTGCAGAATAAAAATGGACCCCACCCAAATTGATCAGATTCTTGTCAATCTGTGTGTCAACGCACGCGACGCCATTTCCGGCGTTGGACGAATTACCATAGAAACCGGCATGGTTTCTTATGATGGCGAGAACACTGAATGCCGTCCCGGAACCTATGTTCTTCTTTCGGTCAGCGACAACGGGCAAGGCATGGACAGAGAGACACTGAATCACATTTTTGAACCTTTTTTCACAACCAAAAAACTGGGCGCGGGAACTGGTATGGGCCTGGCAACCGTTTACGGCATCGTGAAACAAAATAAGGGGATGATCAATGTTTACAGTGAAGCACAGCTCGGCACGACATTTAAAATCTACCTGCCCTGTTATTTTGCCGAACCACAGATGTATAAAACTGAAAATATTGCGGAGATGCCTCAAGGTAGAGGAGAAACCATTCTTATGGTTGAGGATGATCCGATGATCCTGGAGATGGGAAAAGAAATGCTTCAAAAAATTGGCTATAAGGTTATCTCTGCCAATACTCCGTTCGAGGCAATGCGCCTGACCGAAGAATTGAAGGATAAAATTCATCTGGTCCTGACGGATGTCATCATGCCGGAAATGAATGGCCGGGAATTAATGGAAAAGCTTCAGAAGATTCGTCCGGATATAAAGTATATGTATATGTCCGGCTACACGGCGGACATTATTGCCCGCCAGGGTGTACTGGACCAGGGTATACAATTCATTCAAAAACCGTTTTCCCATTCCGGGCTGGCAGCGAAAGTCCGTGAAGCAATATGCGAGTGAAGGTTGCGTGGTCGATCCTCTTTCTTTGTCATCCAAGCAGAAATTCTTAAGGGTCCCCTTCTTGCCTTTTCATCCTCCAAAACGGAACACCGGTTATGTTCAATGCCTGCTTATTTCTGACACCCCGCACAATAATAGGTACTTCGTCCGCCCTGTTTGACTCTTTGAATAACATCGCCGCATCTGGCGCAAATGCGGCCCTCCCGGCTATAAACCTGAAGTTCATACTGATTTTCACCCGGGTGTCCGTAAAGGTCGCGCCAGTCAGAAATGGACGTTCCCCGTTTTTCAATGGCTTTTTCCAAAATGCAGCGGGAAACGTGAAATATTTTTTTCCATTCAGCACTTGTAATGGTCGAAGATGATCGCCAGGGAGAGATTCCTGCGTCATACAGAATTTCACAGGCGTAAATATTGCCGATTCCTGCTATCGCCTTCGGGTCCATCATCAGGGTTTTGACGCAAATTTTTCTTTTGGACTGCCCAAGCAGAAAAGCTCGCTCGTCAAAACGGGTTAACACTTCCCGGCCAGCGTTTTCGTAATCCGTTTTTTCAAGTTTTACGGTTGCAAAGCGGCGCGGGTCAACCAGATCGGCATGTCCCGAGGTGAAGTTTAGACGCCAGCGGGTATGGGGAAGCTTTGTTTTTGAAGCATGCCAGAATAATCTGCCGCTCATGCGCAAATGGATGACAAGACTTTGTCCGTTGTCCAGATCAAGCAGAATGGTTTTTCCCCGACGTCGAACCCTCCTGACTATGCGCTTGGAGACATCCCCGATTTCGTAAAGCTTTTGATCATATGCTTTCTGTGCCAAAATGGTTTCACCTGCAATTTTGGCGTGCAATTGACGGCAAAGGGTTTCTACTTCGGGAAGTTCCGGCATCTCTCATTTCCAATCACAAACTTTATTTTCTTCGTTACCATGAATTCCGGCGACTTACAACCGGCTGTGCCACGGCATCAGGCACGCGGCAAAAATCAACAACAGATGTTGTAGTTCAAAGGCTACAATGAAGCCGCCCGACAGTCCGTAAAGCGCATCCAAAATCATCTCCGGTAAAGAACAAAATCAAAAACCCCAAATGCTGCGGGGCAAGGAGATCTTTAAAAGAAAATAAAATATTCCATAATATATTCAGCAGGATAGGCATGCGCTCAAAACGGCCGAGAAAAATTTTCCGGAGATTTGCCAAAACAGAATCAACATGAAAACACTTGTTGCCACCATATAGCCTGCAACGGGAAGTGCCACCATATAAACGGCCAGAACAGCATAAACAATGCCCGCATTTCTGAACGGGACATCTGATCCGTTTTTGTCTGATTTTTCTGAAACTCTGATTGAACCTTTTTAACGATCTTGCTATAAACCGCGATCCTGAAGTTATGGACAGATTAGGAAAAAGCACTTTGTTCTTCCCGTTGTCCCGATTCAACCCTTAAGGGACTAGGAACCGGGAAGAGACGAAAGAAGAGGCGGCATGAAAGACATCATCGGCATTGACATCGGCTCGGTAGCCCTTTCCGTTGTCGTCATTGACATTCAAGGAGCGGTCATCCGTACCTGCTACGAGTTTCATCACGGCGCCATTGGGGATACCCTGCATGCCATGCTCAACGGTATAGACATCCGGCAAGTAGGCGGTGTGGCCATGACCCAGTCCGGCCCGGATTTACTGCAAAACGTTGAGCGTTACGATACCCAAATGGCCATGATCGCAGCGGTGAAGCGATACCACGCCGAAGTTGGCTCTATTTTGTTTGTGGGCGGCGAAAATTTTGGTTTGATTACTTTTAATCAGGAGGGAGATTATGTGCGGTTCCGTTCCAATTCCTCCTGCGCCGCCGGAACCGGCAGTTTTCTTGATCAGCAGGCCAAACGGCTCAATCTGAAGAGTATTGAAACCCTGAGCACCGTTGCGTTCTGCAACCAGGGCAACACTCCTAAAATTGCTACGCGTTGCGCCGTCTTTGCTAAAACTGACCTGATCCATGCTCAGCAGGAAGGCTACTCTGTCGGTCAGATCAGCGATGGTTTGTGCGAAGGTCTGGCCAAAAATGTAATTGACACTCTGATTCCGGATTCCTGCATCGAGCTTCCGCTGATTCTGGCCGGAGGGGTTTCCATGAATGCCGCCGTGGTCAAACACTTTCGGAATCTTCTTCAAACCGAACCGGTGATTGGAACCCACAGTCCGTTCTATGGCGCAATCGGTGCGGCTCTCTTGTATTTGGGCGACATTCAACCCGCACCGTTTGATGCTAAAAACTGGGATGAATTATTTATCCGTGAAGAAAAGGAAAAGATTTACGGCTACCCCCCCCTGCAAATGACGCTTTCTCATTATCCGAAACGAACAAGCTTTGCCGGCTATCCCTTTTCGCCCAAAAACGGCCACACAGTAATTGAAGTGGATATTTATCAGCCCCTGCAAGAAAGGCAGAAAGTTTACCTGGGGATCGACATTGGTTCTACCAGCACCAAAGCAGTGTTAATCAGCCATCAAAACGATGTGCTGGCCGGATTTTATACACAGACTTCCGGCCAACCGGTCCGGGCGGTTCAGGCCCTTTTTGAGGCCATCACACATATCGAGCAAAGTCGGGCCTGTGAGTTTATTTTCGACGGAGTCGGAACCACCGGATCCGGCCGCAAATTTATCGGTCGCATCATCAATGCGGATCTGATCATCGACGAAATTACCGCCCACGCCCGCGCAGCGTATGAACTGAACAATGCTGCGGACACCATCATTGAAATCGGCGGACAGGATGCTAAATTTACTACCATGCAAAATGGCATGGTAACTTCCTCCGTCATGAATAACGTCTGCGCCGCCGGTACCGGTAGTTTCATCGAAGAACAGGCCGTCAAACTCGGGGTTTCCCTCGATGATTATGCCGCACGCGCCCTCCATACGCCATCGCCTGTTTCCAGCGACCGCTGCACGGTTTTCATGGAAAGGGATATCAATAACTATCTGACGGAAGGGTATTCTGTCGATGAGGTTCTGGCCAGTGTCTTGCATTCGGTTTGCGAAAACTATCTGGCAAAAGTCGCTGTGGAAGCTGCTATCGGACAGAATATCTGCTTCCAGGGAGCCACCGCCCGCAACCAGGCTCTGGTCGCCGCTTTTGAACACCGCCTGAACAAACCCATCTTTGTGTCTCAATTTTGCCATCTTACCGGCGCATTGGGCAGCGCGCTCATTCTGTCGGAAAATGCCGTTTGCAATTCTGCCTTTCGGGGGCTTTCGCTTTGCCGCGAACACATTCCCGTGGAAAATGAGGTTTGTGAACTGTGCCACAATAACTGCAAAATCAACAAGGTGACCGTTCAGGGCGAAACCGTGGCATTCGGATTTCTTTGCGGGCGCGATTACGACACCAAGCATTATGTCGGTGCGGGCAAAAAGCACTATGATCTGATTAAATTGCGAAGCCAGGCGTTTCCAGCACCGAAAAAGACGGATCCCTTCAAAAAACGAGTAAAAATCGGCATTCCCCATGCCCTGTATCTGGCCGAGGAAATGCCCCTGTGGAAGCATTTTTTCAACATGCTCGGCGTGGAAACGGTCACGTCGGAAGGCATGAAAAATCCCATCAAGGCGGGAAAAAAATTGGCGGGCGCGGAATTCTGCGCCCCGATGAATGCTTTTTTCGGTTCCGTCCAGTATCTGGCCGACAAATGCGATTACATTTTTTTACCGGTATATCTGGAGGCCGAAAAGAGCAAAAACGAGGATTACCGCTACTACTGTTATTATACTCAGTTTGCGGTGACGCTTTCAGCAGGTATTCGAAGCCTACGCATGAAAAACAAGTTGATCATGCCGATTATCGATCACCGGTCTTTTCAGTCGCGCATCGAACTTTTTTCCACCCTCAATTCCATTCTGAATACCCGCTATTGGGAAATCTACAACGCTTATGAATCAGCGCTTTCCTTTTACAATGAGGGACGGAACAATCTTCTCAATATCTTCGAGCGGGAAAAACCCACGGACGGCAAGATCTGCGTGGCGCTTCTGGGCAGGCCATACGCGATCATGCAGAATACGATGAATAAAGGCATACCGGATATTTTCAGCGTCCTCGCGGTGAAAACATTCTATCAGGATATGCTTCCCGTCAACCGGGAAAATTTATCCGAAATCGACCCTCTGCTCAAACGGATACACTGGAATTATTCTGCGCGCATTCTCAAGGCAGCGCTCCTGATTGCCCGTACACCGGGACTCTATCCGGTTTACGTCACGTCATTCAAATGCAGCCCCGATTCCTTCACCCTGGATTATTTCAAGAGAATCATGGATAAATACAGCAAACCCTATTTGATTCTTGAGCTTGACGAACATGACTCCAATGTGGGCTATGAAACACGTATTGAAGCGGCTGTCCGGTCATTTCAAAACCATTACAAAAACAATAATCTTCGCAAAACGCCCTCCCGGCTTCTTTCGCTTCCATCGGAAAGCACGGATAAAATTAAAGGAAAAACGCTTCTTTTCCCTTGTTTCGACCCGATCACTTCCCGGCTGCTGGAGGCCGTGTTTATTCGGGAAGGCATTGATGCACGCATGACGCCGCTTACGGAGAAAATCATTCAGCGAGGTCTCAGGACCAACTCCGGCCAGTGCCTGCCTGTTAATCTGATTGCACAAAGCTACATGGATTATATTGAAGAAAATTTTCTCGATCCCGCGCAAACGGTCGGGTGGTGCTTTGACAGCCACGTCGCCTGCAACATCCGCCTTTATCCGCAGTTCATCAAAAGCATCATGGAAGCGACCGGACACGGCATGGAACGGGTAGAGATATACGTTGGCAGCCTTTCTTTGTCCGAGCTATCGATGCAGGCGTCGATTGAAGCCTATTTTGCCCACATGTTCGGTGGTATGCTGCGTAAAGTCGGCTGTCGGATCAGGCCCTATGAAAAGGAAAAGGGAATGACGGACAAAGTGATCGCTCAGGCCGTCAACATTCTATACAATACGTTTCTTGGAGGTCGGAACAAGGATGATGATCTGAACCGCGTTGTCAGTCTTTTTCAGAAGATTGAAACCATTCCCGCACGCCGTCCGAAAGTGGCGATTTTTGGAGACATGTATGCAAGAGATAACGATGTTTTCAATCAGGATTTGATTCACTGTATTGAGGAATACGGAGGGGAAGTCATTACCACGCCGTTTAATGAGTTTGCCAAGCTAATTGCCGGCCCTTACATGCGCCGATGGTTTCTGGAAGGACAATTTCTGGATGTCTTGATCACCAAAACGCTGATTGCACTCGTCAATCAGCTGGAAAAAAGCTATTACCGAATATTCAACCAACTGCTCAACGAAGTTCCCAGGGAAAGCGATATCGATTACAAAAAAATCTATGATCACTTTAATGTAACCGTGCAGCATTTCGGCGAGTCCGCCGATAACCTGCTCAAGATCACCGCTCAAATGCAGCATTATTCTGATATTTCTCTTTTTGTGCAGACGAATCCCGCCTTTTGCTGTGCAGGCCTGGTGACGGAAGCCATGTCTGCCCGTATTGAGGAATATACGGGCGTGCCGGTCGTTACACTCAATTATGACGGCACCGGTAAAAACATTAATTCCAAGATTATTCCCTATATCCAATTTCCCCGCCGGAAAGCGACGATCCGGACGGTACATTCTATGAAATAATGATGTTGTGTTTTTTTGCGAAATCTCAACGCGGCATGTCCGGCAATACGGCATCGCCGCTGTTTTCTCTTCCCAACAGCAAGTTATACGCTTTCTTTAACTCTTGATAGGGAATGTCATGCTCTCCCTCGAATTTCCAATACCAGTAGGTCAGACCGTTTTTTTGCGCCAATCTGGAAGCGTTTTCCATTCCTTTCACTCGATCGGGCAAATCTTTATCGCCCATCAGCAAAACAATTCTTTTTTTATGTTCTTTGAGGTACTTCAATTCCCTGCTGTTGGGAACATAACTGCAGCGGCTGCCCACGATAAAAGCTCCGGCGAGCATTTCTTTCTGACGGATCAGCAAAGCCCAGGAAAGGTCTCCGCCCAGAGAGTAGCCATTGATATAAATTTTCCTTGGATCAATCGGGTGATCTTTCAAAATTTCTTTCAGGTCCGTCATCAAGCGCTTTTCAAACCATAAAAGATAGGAATAGAAATCCGGCAGGTAATCTGCTATTTGCGCCGTGCCCTGCGGAAGGATCGCAAAATAATTTTCCAACCCGATGTGAGAGTCGACGTGTTCAAAATACCTTTCCGCACTTCCCGTAGTAAAAGGAAGGAAAATGATCAGCGGATATTTTTCACCCTCCTTGATTTCACCGATGATTTTCAGCTGCACCGGTTGATCCAGGTAATCCGGCCGGGGTTGAGTTTGTGCGGAAAAACTGTTGGCTGCCAAAAAGAAAAACATGAAAAGTGTGATGAGAATGGTCTTTTTCATAAGATTACTCCGCAAATTCCTCCAGTTCTTTGACGCGTTTCAGCGTCAGATGGGTGTTGATTCTTTCCGCGGAGACGCCGGGATATTTTTTGGAACAAAACTTTATCCAGGCATCTCGGTATTTCAGCCACGCGCGCTGAGTGGCTTTAATGCCCCCTTTGGTCACGGAACCCCACTCCAACTCGGTCTTTTTCTGGATCTTCTGATAAACGGTATTTAACGCCGCATCCGCATCCTTGAACTGCCGGGCGGAGTACGGGGGAAGGGCGCCGCGCTCCAACTCTTCCAGAGTCTTCAGAAAAAAATCCTTCTGGGCGGCAAGCTCTCCTATCGTGAAGGCAGCCCTGCCGGTACCGGTTTGATCAACTTCCTGATCCGCACGAACATCAAAATATTGGTTTGCGATTTTGCTCAACACGGCAAACTCCTTTATATCCGCTTTGGTCCATTTTGCCTGAATGTCGCCCAGTTTTTCATTCCGTTTTGCCTCTGCGAATCGATCAGCGTGATCGGCGCAAAACCCCTGCATGTATCCGCTGGTAATGTCATCGCATAAGGAAAAATCACTGCCTTGCCAGTTTTTGGCTTTCAGCTCGGCCAGGTGCTGTACTCTGCCTTCAACTTCGGCAGGAGCGCCCTCAACCTCGCAAGCCAGTTTCAACGCCAGATCCAGGTTTTGTTTGGCTCCCACGCCATTGGCGTAAATGGTCATCAGCATGGCTTTGCCATAGAA
>DAOLNX010000074.1:0-15738 GCA_035416785.1 Smithellaceae bacterium
CAAACGGCAGATTACTCAAATAACAGCCAGGCCCCGTTCCGGCCTGGTCAAGAGTTCGCCCGATGCCATTCCGGAAACCATCAAGCGGATTCGCGCTTTACTGCCTGAAACGGAGCATCTGGTGGTCGTTTCCGGCAGCGGCGCGGACGATCTTCACTATCAAAGCGTTGCGCAGGAGGCTTTGAAAAACGGTCACTGGCCGAAAAGCGTGGAGATTTTGAAAGGAATGCCCGCTGAAGATCTGGCTGTTCATCTGGAAAACCTGCCTGCGCGAAGCGCGGTTTTCATGCTCACGTATCTTCAGGACCGGGAGGGCCGGCCTCTGACTACGGTTCAGGTGATGAAAGCGGTTTCCAGCCGGAGCGCGGCGCCCATCTTCAGTTTTTACGATACGGTCCTCGGTTTGGGTATTGTCGGCGGCAAGCTGACCAGCGCCGAGGCTTACGGTGAAGCGGTCGCGGAAACGGCATTGAAAATCCTTCAGAGCGCGCATCCGCTGCCCTTAGTGGAAACCGTGGCCGAGGCCCGCGATATTTACGACTGGCGGCAGATGGAAAAATGGAAAATTCCGCCAAGCCGTCTTCCTGAACCAAGCGATATTCGATACCGCAAGGTTACTTTCTGGGAAGAGCACATGGGCAAGATTTTGCTGGTTTCCCTCATCATCGTCCTGCAGGCGTTCTTGATCGGGCTGTTGTTGATGAATTTGCGCAAAAGAAAGAGAGCGGAAGAGGCGTTGACCTCGTCGGAAAAGAAATATCACAACATTTTCGACAATGCCGTCATGGGCATTTTTCAAAGCACGCCGGACGGGAAATTTCAAAGTGTGAACCCGGCGATGGCGGAATTATTCGGATATGCGTCGCCGCAGCAAATGATGTCGGATATTGTGGACATTCAAAGGGATATTTATGTCCATGCCGGTGACCGGGAGCGGCTTCAGAAAGCCATGGCCGATGAAGGCGTTGTCAAAAAATTTGAAACGGAATTAAAGCGCAGGGATGGTTCCTCGCTGTGGATATGGATTTCCGGCAAAGCGCTCCGCGACGAAAAAGGAGATATCCTTTATTACGAAGGCACGGTCGAGGATATTACGCAGCAAAAGGAAACCCAGCTGGAACTCGATAAATATCGTGGCCACCTGGAAGAACTGGTGCGGGAGCGAACTGCCGAACTGGAAGTTGCCAAAACAAAAGCGGAATCCGCCGATCGACTCAAATCCGCCTTTCTGGCGACGATGTCGCATGAGCTGCGCACACCACTCAACTCCATCATCGGGTTTACCGGAATTCTGCTTCAGCACCTGGGAGGGCCGCTCAATGCGGAGCAGGATAAACAGCTGAAAATGGTTTATAACAGCGCCAGGCATCTGTTGGAACTGATTAATGATGTTTTGGATATTTCCAAGATCGAAGCCCGGCAGCTCAATGTGGTGCGGGAAGATTTCAATCTTTGCGAGTCGGTGGAAAAGGTGGTCAAAATCTCTCAACCGCTGGCTCAGAAGAAGGGGCTTGAGCTTTCCCTGGCCATGGATTCCCGCATCGGATCTATCACAAGCGATCGTCGACGGGTGGAACAGATTCTTCTGAACCTGATCGGCAATGCCGTGAAGTTCACGGATGAGGGTTTTGTGCGAGTCACCGGAAAATACACGGAAAACAGAATTGAAATCGAGGTTCAGGATTCGGGCATCGGCATTCAGCAGGAGAATATGGGAAAGCTCTTCAATGCTTTTCAGCAGTTGGAAGAAACCATCACCCGGAAGCATGAAGGCACGGGACTGGGCCTGTCCATCAGTCAGAAGCTGGCGAACTTGCTGGGTGGTAAAATTGAAGCGCATAGCGAGTGGGGCCGCGGCAGCACTTTTTGTTTGATCTTACCCGGAGAAGGAGAAAAAATATGAAGGGAAACATTCTGGTCATTGAAGATAATGAGCAAAATCTTTATCTGGTCAGGTTTATTCTGGAGAAAAATGGTTATACCGTTCATGCGGCCATGGATGGCCGGGAAGGAATCGATATGGCGATGCGTTTAAAGCCGGATTTGATTCTTCTGGACATTCAGCTTCCGGTGATGGACGGCTATACCGTGGCGAAGCACTTGCGTGCCAATTCCGAACTGTCTGGTATGCCCATTGTGGCCGTAACCTCTCATGCAATGGTCGGAGACCGGGACAAAGCCATCGAAGTCGGGTGCAACGGATATATTGAGAAGCCCATTAATCCGGATACGTTTATGGCGGAAGTGGAGCTGCATTTAAAAAAATAAGCTGAAGGACCAACCTGTGCGGAATCCTTATTTTGCCAAACAGGATGACGGGAGAGATTTTACGACAGGCCGGTACAGGAAAAGATTTTGGCGGATAAAGCTTTCCGGATGATCTTCTGCTGCCAGAGAGTTGCAGACATACGTTACGATCATCTGGTGGTTTTGCCGGAACTGGCTGTGTTCCTTGCCGGCATAGCAGAAATTGTCCGAATTGTAGAGGGAGCTTGTTTGAGTCACTTCCGGAATTTTATCCATTAATACAGAGGGTTGACTCCAGGGGCCTTGTGGTTCGTCTGCGGTGGCGCATAAAAGCCTGTCCCCCCGGTTTTGGGGTGAAAGATACACGGCTATCCATTTTCTTTCCTTTGGGAAATAGCGCACGCTCAGTTCCGAGAGGGCAGCCGGAAAAACGAGTCGGACTTTTTCCGGGGGCAGATTCTTTTGCCAGACGTTGTCTGATGTCCAGTATTCAAAATGGCCTGCCGGTTGATCCAGGTGGCGGATGGAGATGCGTGCCGGAAGATTTCCGGAGAGGATGGTTCTTTTATCGGCATGGCGATACAAGGGATAGAAATAAACATAGTCTTCATGGACGATGGAGGTGGTTGCAAGCGCTTCGATGCCGGGGGCCAGCGCGTTTGTCCAATCGAGCATTTCCTTCGGCCATTGATGGGGATTCTCAGCGGAATAGTCCGTAATCCGGACGACCTTGTGGCCCGCGATTTTGAAGTTGAAGGGAGAAGGCAAATCGGGCAGAGTCCGGATGACCATCAGGGGAAGATACAAAATCCCTCCGGCAAGAAAAGGGTCCTGGGGCCAAAGCCATTCGTCCGTGCCAAACGATGAGACAAATTTGCCGTCTTTCCGGTTCAGATAGTATTGGATGTGAAATTGGCCCTCTTCAGAGCAGGTAGAAATCGCCAGCGTGTTTCCCAGGATCAGGTCCATGCCCGCCCGGTTTTTCCTTTCTTTCTCGGCAGATGCAAAAGTGTCACCAAAAAGCCATAGCGTGCGGCGCCCGTCAAGAGCAATGGAGTAGGCCCCGTCACCGCCGTACCAGCCGTCTGCATCGGGGAAGGTCGGCAGGCAGAAAGACGGAAGCGCCAAAGAGGCAGGCGGCGTTTTTAAAACTGGCGCCGTGCAGGCAGTCAGCAAAACGCCGAACGCTACGAAAAGAATTAGAGTTTTTGTTCTTTGGCGGATCATTTGATTTTAAATTCCACCCGGCTGTTCTTCACCTTTTCTTTTTTCCCCGGAGCGGGCGCCGAAGCTTTCACGAGAAATACCCGTCCTGGTTCGATTTTTCCATCCAGAAGCAGTTGTTCGCGGACGGAGGTGGCGCGCCGGGAGGCAAGCGCAATCAAATCGTTTTCTGAAACGGAGATTTGGCTCTGCAGGAGTTTTTCCATTTCCGTGGCCGGAAGTTTTTTGGTCAGACCAAGCACCGTGCGCGGTTTGGAAAATTTGCTCGTTTCATACGCCAGCGTCAGGTATTTTTCATATTCCGCAGGGAGGATGGAAATTTCCTCCCCTTGTCCGGGATTTTCTTCTTTTCCGATGAGATCTTTGAACTTTTGCTGTTTGAGCAGACGCTGAAATTTATCCTTTTTCAAAGCTTCCGCATCTTGAGCTGGGTCTACATATCCCTCGATTTCCAGCTTGACATGGGGTCTGTCATAAAGAGCCCTGACCAGCGCTCCAACTTTCTTTTGCCCCTCATCCGATAATTTTGCGCTGCCGTATTCGAATTCAATATAACTCATCTCTTCGCCGCCCCCGGTCAGGGAAGACAGAAGGGCAAAGGGGGCGGTAACGGCTTTGACGATCAGATTTTTCAAAACCTGCCAGACAATCGGCCAGATCTGGAATTTTGGATCATCCAGGCTGCCCGTGAGCGGAATATTCAGATTGATCTGCCCCTTGCGGTCAGTCAAAAGGGCGACCGCAAGGGGAACCGGCGCCTGGATGGCATCGGGGCTGTCCACTTGATTGCCAAAGGTCAATTGATCAAAAAAGATTCTATTTTCCGCGGTCAGTTTCCTTTTGTCCACCAGGTAGGATACATTAAAAGTGAGTTTACCCTTGGTGATCGGGTAGCCCAGATATTTACTGGTATAGGGGGTAACCGGCGTCATTTCGATGTCCTTGAAGCTGATTTTTACATCGGCAAACAGGTCATTTTTCAGGGGATTAATGGTGCCGGCAATATCAATAGGTGATCCGTAGCCGAGATTTCCTTTTACATCCACTTTGGCGCGGGAGGTCTCCAGCGAAGACAAGCCTGTCACGCCGCCCCGGAGATTCCGTAACGTCACTGCATAGTTCGGCCGGATGTTGTCATCTGCGAAATCGATGGTTCCGCCGGAAAAACGGACTTTGGCGATGGTGATGTCGGGCGGTGGCAAAGGGGAGCCGGGAGTTTGGGCTGTCGTTGGATTTGAATTGTAAGGTCTTGTATCTTCAGGTATTTTCTCGAGAGTTGTTTCTTTGGTCTGGGTCATTTCCTTTTGCGGCGCGCCGAAAATGTCTTCAATATTCGTGCGACCGCCGGCATGAATAACCATTTTGGCGAAAACATCAGAAAATGCGATTTCCTGGATCTTGACAAACAGAGGATTGTATCCGGCCTGCAGAGAAGAAACAGACATGGTTTTCCATTTCAGAAAATTCTGCTGATGCACCCGATCGATGATGGTCAGATCGGCGACGGTCATTTTCCCCCGGTAAAGGACGCCGGGTTTGCTTTTTGCGTCCGTTTTCAGAAGTAGCTGTCCCGTCGTGGAAAGGCTTCCTCTCAGAACATCCATTTGGACATTCGGGGGAAAGTAGGGTTGAAAAGTGCGGAGGAGCAGATTTTTGACATTCAGCGCCAGTTCGGCGGACAAAGGAGCGAGAAATACCGGGCCTTTGGCAACAATTTCGGTTTTCGGCTTCAGTGTCATCGCCAGATCGATATCGGCAAGACTTTGTGTCCGGAGCGAGAATCCGGATAGGTAAAGACGAAGCGGAGCGATCTGCAAATGAACAGGCCGGGTCGGCACGGCGTCCATGATAGAGATGTCGGCTCGTTCGATTCGCAGACGATCGACCCGCACATCCGGCATTTTGTTCTTCTTTCCGGAATCGTTCGGCGGATTTTTGGGGTCTTTTTTTGCTGCTGGATTTTTCCCGTCTGTCGCGGCGAGTTCCAGAAGATTGAGAACGCCCTTTTTGTTGCGACGGATAAAGAGCTGCGGAGCATCCAGCGATATTTCGGTCAGATGAATTTTGGGAACAAACGGTTCGACGGATGCGATATCGATCGACAGAGCAGGAAGTAGCAGAATCTTATTTCGCTGCAAATCCTCCAGGCGCACTTTGCGCAAATCCAGCCGCCCGGTCAGTTTCATCTGGGGTGCTTTTTTCTCATTTAGCAGAAAGTGGAACTCCAGACGGGTATCCATTCGCGCTTCGGAAAGCCGGAAATTCATCTTTACCGGCGAATATTGCAGATAAAAGGGAATGTCGATATTTTTAATGTCCAGGGTCAGGCTTGTATCCCGCGAGTGGTGAAAAGGCTGGGTTTTCCCCACGGCTTTCACGAAATGGCCGTTGATGACGGCTGAAAACCTGGGTTCGACATAATTTTTCATATAGTAATCAATGTTCGATAGAAAAGGAACTGACAGCTGCAATTCCCGAACCCGGTGATCTGTTTGACGGGGCCTGTCGTGGAAATCGATGTTTCCTCCGGAAATTCGAATGTTATTGAGCGAAAAGAGAAAAGTTTCCGATGATTTTTCTTTTTGCGCTTCTTGTTTTGGGATGAGGTCTGAAAAGTTGTAAGATCCATCCTCTTTCCGTGTAATGCCGAGATAAGGCTTTTCGAGGCTGATCTCTTCTAAAATCAGTGCGCGCCGGTATAGGGAGGTCGGGACATCCACGTTCATCCGAAGGCGGTCAAAGGAGAAAAAAGGTGTTTTTTTATCCGGTTCGGCCAGTTGAAAGCCCTCAATGGTCACCGAAAGGTCAAAAGGGTTGATTTCTATTTGTGCAATAGAGGCTCTGCGGTGGAGTGCCTCTGAAATTTTTTCGGTCAGAAACGGTTTGAGAACCGCCGGAAGAATCCAGAATCCGGATACGGTGATCAAGACCAGCAGGCCAGAGATGGCGATCAGTAATTTTTTCGCGGTTTTCATGAGCGTAAACCGGTATGGAAAAGTTCAAATCATGACGCTGGGGTGAAATAAATCCGCGCATCCACAATGCTTACGCCTTTCCCGCGAGGGTGCACGATCACCGGATTGAGATCAATTTCTTCAATATCCGGGCAGGCATCCAGAAGCGCCGACACTCTGCAGATCACCTCTTCCAGCGCCGGGCAATCCGCTGGTTCTTTTCCCCGTGCTCCGGCAAGAAGCGGATACGCTTTCAGATCCTGGATCATGTCTCGGGCCTCGTTTTGCGTGACGGGCGCCAGACGAATGGAGGTGTCTTTGAAAATTTCGACAAAGATGCCTCCCAGACCGACCAGGATGATCGGGCCGAAGGCTGGGTCACGCCTTCCTCCGACAAGGCATTCCACGCCTTCTGGCGCCATTTCCTGAACCAGAAAACCATCCATGGTTATCGGTTGGGTTCTTTCCCGGATTTTGCTTTTCATGGCGATCAGCGTTTCCGAAAGCTGTTTTTTGCGACGAATATTGACTGCCACTCCTCCCACATCCGATTTGTGTGATGCATCGCGGGAAACGAGCTTTGCGGCCAAGGGAAAACTCAAGGGGATTTTCTCCGGAACGATTTCGTCCTTCAAGAGCAGGCTTTTTACCGGTTCAAGACCGGCGGCGGCAACGATGGAAAGCGCTTCGTTTGTGAGCGGAATCCGTTTCTGTTTCCGGCATCGACTTCGGATTTTTTCTATGGCTTTTCCATCCACGGAAGGATTCATCAGCTGGCCGCGAGCATCACGCGCCTTTTTCTGCTCTGCATAAGTCCGCAAAATATGAAGAGCGGTCGCTGCTTCCAGCGGGGAGGTGTAAACGGGAAAGGGCTGGCTTTTCTGAATATTGAGCAGTTCCTCGCGGTCGGAAATCAGCGTTAAGCAAACCGGTTTTCCGTATTTTTCAACGAGCTTGCCAGTGCTTTGCAGAAAAGACCGCGACATTTCCGCCTCAAAATCCGCGGAATAGAGGTGGTTGAATAAAATTCCGTCGAAATCGTCCAGTTGAAGGGCCTCTTCCAGAATATTTGTAAAAATCGTGTAGTCAAAAATTTCTCCCAAATCCAGCGGATTCTGATGGGCGATGACCCGCGTGTTGTAGATGGTTTTGAGCTTTTCCAGAAAAGCAGGAGGGAAAGGAGGCATTTCAAAACCATATTTTGCGCAAGCGTCCGCCGACAGCACGGCGTGACCGCCGGAGCGCGAAAGGACGGCCACGCGCTTGCCCTTCATCAGCGGCAGGCGAACGGCTTTAATGGCATTAATAAAATCGACTTCATCTTCCACGCGGAGAATGGCTGCCTGTTTGAAGGCCCCGTCCACGACACGGTCGTCGCTGGATAGCGCCGTGGTGTGGGATTGGGCGATTTTCGCGCTGACCGGCGAGCGGTTGGACTTTTGAATGATGATGGGTTTGTCGCATGAGCGAGCCAGGTCAAAAAAGACGCGTCCCCGCTTGAATCCTTCCAGATACATAGCGATGATGTCTGTTTTGGGATCCGACCGAAAATATTCCAGAAAATCCGCTTCATCCAGTTGAAGCTTGTTGCCGGTGGCTGCGAATTTTCCGGGAAGCACGCCATGTCCCGCCACCGTGCGCAAATAGGTGCCGCCTACGCCTCCGCTTTGTGAAATCAGTCCCAGTCTGCCGCCGCTGGGAGAGCTCTTGGCAAAGGCAAAAGGCATCATCATTTTATAGTCAAAATGGATGGTGCCCACGCAATTGGGGCCGATGACTTTCATGTTGTATTTTTGGGCGACGGCCAGGACATCGTCCTCGAGTGTGTGATCGCTGTGGGAATATTCACTGAACCCGCCCGATTCGATGACCATGTGCGTAATTCCCTTTTGTCCGCATTCTTCCATCAGGCCGGGCACGGTTTTGGCCGGGGTCAGAAAGATCGCCACATCCGGAATTTCCGGCACATCGGCGACTTTCGTGTAAACCGGAATGCCGTCCAAGTCGCCTTCTTTGGAGCCGACGCCGTAGAGCCTTCCGGGATAGCCGATATTTTTGTTGTTGATTAAAACGATTTGCGCCAGATTCATTCTGGTGATGGAAGCGCCAAAGACAACGATGCTTCGGGGAGTGAAGAATTTTTCCATGATTTACAAGCTCCTTTCGGAAGGCGGATGAAAGACCGGAATCAGGCTGCCGGGTGGAAAGATTTATAGAGCAGCGTTCAAGGCGTGTCAAGGAAGAATCGCTTATTTATCAATCTTTTGTTTGACTTCCTTACCAAAGCCAATATAATTTCCCGCGACAGGCTGATGGCAGAGATTTTTTGATCAAGACCGGGCGCCGGTTTTGAAATCCGTCCCGGAGGCGATTTCCAAAACCGGCAAAGAGGAAAAGTATGAGAAAACGGCGGCAGGATGAATCGGAACTGGCTTTGGAGAATCAGCAGCTGCGTCGCCAGCTCCAAGAGCTTCAACAATCGGAACTACACAGAAGGTGCGCGGAAAGTCAGCTCAAGGAAAGCGAACAGAGATTGAAGAGCGTGATTGGCGGATCCCCCATTCCGGCTTTTGTCATCGGTACGGATCACCGGATTCTCTATTGGAATAAAGCGCTTGAAAAATTGACAAAAATCAAGGCCGAAGACGCTGTCGGCACTTCCCGGCAGTGGCGTGCGTTTTACAAACGGGAACGCCCTTGTATGGCGGATCTTCTGGTAAGCCATGAGCAGGAAAACATTTCCCGATGGTATACAGGAAAATATACCCGGTCCAGACTGCTGGACGAAGCTTATGAGGCGATTGATTTTTTCCCCGAACTGGGCCATCAGGGCAAATGGCTGCGCTTTACGGCGGCGATTATCCGCAACGCATCGGGAGACCTGATCGGCGCCATTGAAACGCTGGAGGATATTACCCGGCGCAAGAAGGCGAAGGAGGCGCTGCTCAAGGCGCATCGGGAACTGGAACAGAGGATTCGGGAAAGGACGGCGCAACTGGCCCAGGCCAATGAGGCGCTGGTTGCGGAGCTGATGGAGCGTCAGAAGGCGCAAAAGGCGCTCAAGGAAACCAGTGACCATTTATCCGTGCTTCTGGAATCCCTGCCGATTATTTCTTATTCGCGCCGGGCCGGGGAGAATTTCGGCATTACGTTCGTGAGCAATGCCATCGAAGAGATTACCGGCTATGATCCTCGTTCTTTTGTGGAGGATGAAAATTTCTGGCGAGATCATATTCATCCGGATGACCAGAATCGCGTTTTTGCGGAACTGCAAACGGAACCTGACGGGGGAATGCATCGCATCAGCTACAGATTCCGGGTGATGGATGATTCCTACCGCTGGTTTTCCGATTATTGGAGAATTGTTCAGCATCCGGCTGGTTCTCCCGGCACGATCGTTGGCGCCTGGCAGGATGTTACCGAAGATAAAAGGATCCGGCAGGAGGGAGAGCTGAGGCTTCGGCAGATGATTCAGACGCAAAAACTGACGGCGCTGGGAGAAGTGGTAGCCGGTGTGGCTCATGAAATCAACAATCCGGTGAGCTTTATCGCATATAATGTGCCGATTCTGGAAGAAATCTGGCGGACGGTGGACGAGATCCTCCTGCAATCCGGCGTCTGCCACCCGGATTGGGAGAAAAAGGGACTTTCGTTTGAGGATGTTCGCGGCAGTATGAAAGATATTATCCAGGCATTCAAAATCGGTGCTTGCCGGATCAGCCGTGTCGTGACCAGCTTAAAGGAATTTTCCCGTTCGGATGAAGCGTCTCAGAAAAAACCCGTATCCGTGCCGGAGGTGATTGCAGGCGCGCTGGTCATTGTCGGGGCTCAGGTCCGACGAACCGTTTCCAGAATTGACCAGGAGATTGCTGAAAATATTCCTGCGATTTCCGGTCATTATCAAAAAATCGAGCAGGTGATGGCCAATCTTCTGATTAACGCGCATCAGGCGATTCCGGAGGGGCAAAAAGGCATGATCACGATCCGCTGCCGTTACATCAAACGCTTGAAAGCGGTTGTGGTGGATATAGAAGACAACGGTAAGGGCATGGAGCGTCACATCGTCGAACATATTTTTGACCCTTTTTTCACCACGCGCAGGGAGCATGACGGCACCGGGCTTGGACTTTCCATCTCTTACGGCCTGATTCGGGAGCATTCCGGCCTGATCAGCGTATTATCCCGTCCGGGCAAAGGCAGCCGGTTTACCCTGTATTTGCCGGTCGATGGTGCAAGCAGCCTGAACTTGTATTCCGCCATTTTATGCGTCGATTCCAATGTAAAATACCTCAAGGAAATCAAAGCCAATTTTTTGGATGCGGTCATCTGGCGCTGGGAAGCCGGAGATCAGCCGGGAGATGTTCTGGCCTTTCTGAATGAAAATCCGGAAGTGGATATGATTGTGTCCGAGGTCCGTCTTCGGGGCTTTGACGGATGGGCGCTGATGGAGCAAATTCAGGCCAAGCATCCTCTGTTGCCGGTGATTCTGTATTCGGCTGACGCCAAGGCGCTGCAACGGCCGACCGGAATCCAGGCGACGCCGGAGCTTGTTCTGCAAAAGCCTTTTCCAATGGAGCAGCTTCAGAAAAGAATTCGGGAAGTGGGAAGGCAGCATTTATGAAAATTCTGATCGTTGACGACGAATCCGTGTCTCTGTCCTCCGTAAAACGTATTCTGCAGTGGCGTGGACTGAAACGGGTGGAAATCTGCGATAATGGCAGGGAAGCCATTACCCGGATCCGCAGGGAGAATTATGACATTGTTCTGCTGGATTTACTGATGCCGGAAGTGGATGGTTTACAGGTGCTGGAAGCCACCAAACCCTTTGCTCCACAAACGGAATTTCTCATTCTGACCGCTGTGGACGATATTTCCACAGCGGTTCGGGCGATACGTCAGGGAGCCTATGATTATTTGGTCAAGCCCGTGGATAATGAATTGCTTTTGCTGTCCATTGAAAGAGCATACGAGCGCAAAGGGCTTTTGGCCGGTTTAGCTCTGAATGCCGGAGGCGATGCCTGCGGGGTGCCGGAGGCTTTTGCCGATACGATTACGCAAAACGCACAAATGAAATCATTGATTTCCTATGCCCAGGTGATGGCGCGCGGAGGCAATCCGGTGCTGATCACGGGAGAATCGGGAACGGGCAAGGAATTGATGGCGCGGGGCATCCACCGGGCAGGGCCGAATCCGGATGGTCCTTTTGTGGCCGTGAATGTATCCGCGATACCGGCAACCATGTTTGAAAGCCAGTTTTTCGGCCATGCCAAAGGAGCTTTCACCGGCGCGGATGCCGGACACGACGGTTTTTTTCAGCAGGCCGACGGGGGGACTCTTTTTCTGGATGAAATCGGCGAACTGCCGGTCGGTTTGCAGGCGAAACTTTTGCGGGTTTTGGAGGAAAAAACATTCACGCCGCTTGGCGCCGTCAGGCCCGTGCGCGTGGAGGTCCGGCTGGTTTCCGCAACCAATGCGGATCTGGATCTGGCCTGCCAGGAGGGGAAGTTTCGCATCGATTTGCTTTACCGTTTGAAATCTGCCCGCATCTGCCTGCCGCCTTTACGTGAAAGACGAAATGATATTCCGCTTCTGGCGGCGGCTTTTTTGCAGAAGGCCTGTGTTCGTTACGACAAAAGCATTTCCGGATTCAGTCCGGACGCCATGAATTGTCTGACAAACGGAAATTATCCCGGCAATATCCGTGAGCTTTCTCAAATCGTTGAAAATGCGGTTTTAATGTCTGATGGACCGGTCATTTTTCCTGCCCATCTGGGCGGAATCTGCGCGGGGGAAGCGCCGCTTTCGCCTGCGGGCCGAAGCCTCTGCACGCTCAGAGAAAATGATGCGGCGCATGTGCTGTTTGTTTTAAATGCTACCGGGAACAACCGTAAAGAGGCGGCCCATATTCTTGGCATTACGCTTCGGCAACTTCAACGCAAAATTGCCCAACTAACCAACGGCTAGCCACCATTCACCATTCACCATTCACCATCCACCATCCACCATTCACCATTCACCATCCACAATTCACTAACCCCCATCAAGTTGCGAGGCCAGGCAAGGCGATGCGCTTTTCCACGGCACGCGCCGCCAGCACAATCAGCGAAATCAAAGCCAGATACACTAGCCCGGCGGTCAGATACACCCTGAAAAACTGAAAATTGACGGAAGCGATTTCCTGCATCTGGGCGAAGAAATCGGGAAATTGAATGAGAAATGCCACGGAGGTGTCTTTCAGATTTTGAATGACCTGATTGGTGAGCGACGGCACGGAAAGTCTTAATACTTGCGGCAGAATGATGAAGCGAAAGGTTTCCGTTGCAGAAAAACCCTGGGCGGAGGAGGCTTCCAGCTGGGTTTTGTGCAGGCCGTGATAAGCGGTCATGAGATAACGGGCATTGTAAGCCGACACGTTGAACGTAAAGCCGATGACGGCAACCGCAAATGGGGAAAGACGGATGCCGGCTTGGGGCAACCCATAATAAAGCAGAAAAAGATGAACCAGAAGCGGCGTGCCGATGAAAAAGGAAATGTAGTGTTCCGCCCATTGTCGCACCCGTCTTTGGGGATGGATGGACAGGTAGAAAACCAGAATTCCTCCGCAAAAGCCTGTTGCCGATATGATGGCCATCAAAAGCAGCGTGTTTTTCAGCCCTGTCAGAATTTGCGGGGAATAATGAAGGAGATCGTTGAAAAAAGCGTCCATGGTGATCACCGGTGATCGACAACGCTTAAAAAAAACTGCCGGATGCGCGGATCGGCGGAATCGTAAAAAAGTTTTTCGGCGATGTCCTCGGCCAGAACCACCCCTTCATGCATGAAGATGATGCTGTCGGAAATGTATTTCGCCAGAAAAGCGTCATGCGTGACGCAAAGCATGGTGACATTATCCAGATAAAGCTTGTTAATGACCGTGACAACTTCCCGGGACATTTGCGGGTCGAGGGCGGAGGTGGGTTCGTCAAGAAAAAGCACTGCCGGGTCCATGGCCAGCGCCCGGACGATTGCGGCCCGCTGTTTTTGACCGCCGGAGAGTTCGGCGGGATATTTATGCCGATGTTCAACCATGTCCATTCGTTCCAGTTCAAAAAGCGCCTTTTCAACAGATTCCTTTTGATTCATTTTTTTCAGCCTGCGCAGCGCCAGCGTCGCATTTTGCTGTACCGTCAGATGCGAGTAAAGGGCAAAATGCTGAAAAACAAAACCGATTTCCTGTCGCAGTTTTCGGATATTCACTTCCGGTCCGGTAATGTCTTCTCCTTTGAAAAAAATCTGTCCTGCCGAGGGTTGAATTAAAAGATTCAGACAGCGAAGCAACGTGGTTTTTCCGCATCCCGACGAACCCATGATCACCTTGGATTGGCCGGCGGAAAGAGAGGCATTGACACCTTTGAGAATATCCTTGCCTCCGAAACTTTTGACCAGATTTTTAACTTCCAGAACGGACATAAACTTCCTTTTTTACTCTACCAGTAAGCCGGGGATGCGAAATCTTTTTTCCAGAGCGGCAAAAAGGATAACGAACAATTTGTAAATGACAAAATAAAGAATACCAACCGCCAGATAGATTTCCATGCCCCGAAGCGTCAGGGCAGCCAGACTCATGGCCTCTTTCATAATTTCGGGTATGCCCACGGTATAGGCAAATGGCGTGTATTTCAATATGGAGGTAAACTCATTGATCATGCCCGGGACGGACATGCGCAGCATTTGAGGCAAAATAACATGAAAAAAAATCTGCGGACGGGTGAAGCCGGCGGCCCGGGCGGCGGTAATTTCATTTTCGCTGACGGCGGCGATGGCGCCGCGAAAGATTTCGGACAGATAAGCGCCGGAGATCAGGCCGAGGGTCAGGATCATTGCGGGGAAAGGTGGAATCCGGACACCCATGCCCGGCAGACCGAAAAAGACGATAAACAGAAGCACAAGAACGGGAAGGCTTCGGAAAACGTAAACATAGACACTTAAAAATATCTGCACCGGCTTCCTGCGCCACATGCTGAAAACAGCCAACGTGAGTCCAATGGCCAGTCCCGCACCGATGCTGGCCAGGGTCAGCAAAATGGTATAAGCGGCTCCTCCGGCCAGAATTTTGAGGAGGTCCCAGAAGGTCATTTGTCAGGTATTGCCTTTTAATTCATCCACTTATCAACGATGGCCTTGAGTGGTTGCGGTCCCAGTTCATCCAGATACCGGTTAAAATCATCCTTGAGGGGGGATCCTTTGGGAAAGGCAAAACCAAACCTGTCGAATCCCGTAAAGACGTAACTGTCCTGAATATCCATTTTTTTCCGATAAACCGAGGCGACCGAGCCATCCAGAAACGCCAGATCCAGATTGCCGTTTTTCAGATCGGCCAAAACCTCATTGTAGGTGGGATACATCTTGACGTCGCTTAATTTGTAAACTCCCTGCGGCTCCAGTTTATTCTTGATGAAATCACTGTACGCCATGCCTCTGGGATAGCCAATGGAATATTTCTTCAGCCCGTCCAGGTCTTTTAAAACGATATTCCTGCTTTTCATACTGACCAGATTCCAGGTGTTATCCATATAATGCTTTGAAAAATCGAGAACTTCCTTTCGTTTTTCGGTGATGGAAATGCCGGAAAACGCGATATCGGACTGATTTCCGATGACCGATCCCAGCATGCCCTGCCAGTCGTAGGCCGTGATTTTATACGAACGTCCCCGAGCCTTGCAAAATCCTTCGAAAATTTCCAGATCCATTCCCTTGTACTTTCCGTTTTCCTCATACAGGTTCGGCGGAGAGGTGGGACATACCGCCACCTTGAGGACCGGCGCTTCGCCGGTTTTCACATTTGGGGCCTCTTCTTTTGAGCAACCGAACATTAAAAGCGTTAATAGACAACAAGCCAACAGGATTTTTTTCATAGAGCAACTTCCCCCGGACGAATTTTTCTGCAAAAATGCGGCGGAAGTATAAAGTTCCGCGGAGGTTGTGTCAATGAATTTATCTCCGAAATTTGTAAAGGCCCGGAGCGTGAAGGCTGTTTTGGCTTTTGTAAACGTCAACACGTCAAAAAAAAGTTCGATTACGGAGAAAATTGTGATATAGCTTGGGACGAAACGCTGCAAGAGGACCTTGAATCAATAATAAGATTGGCAGGTTACAACGCTTGATCCTAAAAGGAAGAGGGGTTTTTTTCGGCGTCTTACACCTTGAGAACAAAGGATGGTTGATTTATGCCGGAAAACCAAAGCCCGAACGACTGCCGGGATCTTGATCAGAACCGCCTGGGGGAAGAAGATGAAATCGATCTTCTGGAACTGTGGCGGACGGTCTGGAAGCG
>DAOLNX010000075.1:0-15324 GCA_035416785.1 Smithellaceae bacterium
CAAAGAAAATCGGCTCCGGCGGCTCCGGCAATGGCGCCGCCAATGGCGGAAGTGATATGGTCATAACCGGGTGCAATGTCTGTCGGCAGCGGTCCCAAAACATAAAAGGGCGCGCCCTGGCAAATTTTCTTTTGCAATTTGATATTGGCCTCAATTTCGGTAATCGGTACATGGCCCGGGCCTTCGATCATGACTTGTACGCCGGCCGCACGCGCCCGAAAGGCCAGTTGTCCCAGAAGGATTAATTCTGACAATTGTCCCCTGTCTGTCGCGTCATCAATGGCGCCGGGACGTAAACCGTCGCCCAAGCTTAAAACCATGTCATAGCGACGTGCAATTTCCAGGAGCCGGTCATATTGCTCATACAGCGGGTTTTCCTGTTTGTTGCAACGCATCCAGTTCGCGGTCATGGATCCTCCCCGGCTGACGATACCCAGAACTCTTCCCTGGGCTTCCACCGCCCACACGCTTTGGCGATTGACGCCGCAGTGCACGGTGATAAAATCGACTCCGTCGCGGCCGTTTTCTTCGATTACGGAGAATAAATCATCCGCGGTCATTTCGGAAATGGCTTTTTTCTTTTCCAGGATTTTGACCGCCGCCTGGTATATCGGCACCGTCCCGATAGCCACGGATGCTCTTTCCATGACGGTCTTGCGGATTTGGGCCAGATTGCCTCCCGTGGACAGATCCATGACGGCATCCGCCCCGGCATCCTGGGCAACCGCCAATTTTTCCAGTTCCAGGACCAGATCATTATTGTCCATGGAGGTTCCAATATTGGCGTTGACTTTGGTTCGTAGACCCTGTCCTATGGCCAGCGGTTTTATGGTTTTATGGTGGACATTGCGACAAATCACGATGGTGCCATCGGCAATGCCCTGACGGATAAATTCTTTCTCAACCCCTTCTTGCGCAGCACAAATGCTCATTTCTTCCGTAAGAATGCCTTTACGGGCTTTTTCCAGTTGTGTCATGACTGTCTCCAAAATCTTAATGCCCTTTCTCTAAAATATGCACCGGTCCGTGGCCGCTTCCCATAGACAGGGAATTTTGAATGGCCAGCGTCACCAGTTCTTTTGCTTGTTGGACGGCTTCACGCATGATTTTACCTTTTGCCAGAGCACAGGCCAGTGCGGAAGCGAAGGTGCAGCCGGTTCCGTGCGTGTTTTTCGTGTTTATCCAACCGGCCGAAAATTCAAAATATTGCTTTCCGTCATACAGAATATCTGTGCTGTCTGACCGGCGGCTGCATGGAAGATGACCTCCCTTAATGACAACATGACGTGCGCCAAGATGGAAAATAACATCCGCGGCCTTTTTCATATCCTCAAGGCATGTGATTTTCATGTTTGCCATGGATTCCGCTTCCGGAATATTCGGTGTGACCACCTCCGTTTGAGGGAGCAATCTTTTTACCAAGGCCCGTCTGGCCGTTTCCTGCATCATGATGTGGCCACCTTTTGCCGTCATGACCGGATCCACTACCACTTTCATGAGCCGGTATTGCGCAATTTTTTGGACAACAGCATCCACTGCGCCTGCTGTGAGAAGCATACCGGTTTTCAAAGCGTCGGCTCCGATGTCACATAGCACGGCGTCCAATTGGGAGGCAATGAATTTAGGCGGTACCGTATAAATATCCTGAATGCCGCCGGTGTTTTGAGCCGTAAGTGCCGTGATGGCCGTCAGACCATAGCAGTTGCAGGCGGTGACAGTTTTCAGATCTGCCTGAATGCCTGCTCCTGCGCCGGTGTCGGATCCGCCCACACACAAGATTCTCAGAAGTCTGCTCATTCAGTGTGCCCCCGGAAAAACATCCTTTTTCCAATAGCGGACCACCAAAAGATGCCCCGACCGGATGTGGACAGTTGCCGGATCTGCAGTGATAACATTACTTAGCCCCCGCGACTCGGACATTTTAAGCGTCCCGTCTGTTAGGGGGTAGAGAAATCCCTGAAGTGTAATCCCCGACACGCAGGGGCTCAAGGCGAGCAGAGAGACGACACACTCCTTGGATTCCGTGAAAACAACATCGTCCATGGCGGTAAAAGCTTCACAGTATTCATCCATCAGACGGGCTTTTATTCCTTCTTTCCTAGCTTTCAGCAGCAAAAACAGATTGGACAGTGCATGATCGATTCTGCCGCCTTGTGCTCCCCAGATATCGATGGTTTGCGGGTGGAGAGACAGAGCGAAATCCAGCGCCAGCGCCGTGTCGGAAAAATCTTTATCCACGGAATATTTAATGATTTTAACTCCCTGACGTTCGCAATGCGCAAGTTGCATGGGTTCGATGGAATCCATATCGCCCAGAAGAACATCAGGAAGCATCGACATGGCGGCCAGATGGTCGGCGCCACCATCGCAGCAGATAAGCAGTCGGTTTGGTGTCTCTGCCAGTATTTTGCTGAAAAAGTTTTTGTCACCCAGTCGCCCTCCACTGACGAGAACGATGTGTTGATGATTTGCCATGACCAATAAAAACAACTCCGATAAAAAAGGCAAACTGGATCAGCAGTTTGCCTTTTTCTATTATGCCGCAGAGGCATCTTCCTTCTTTTTCTTGGGCTTTTTTGCTTCTCCTCCTTCTGCGGGCTTCTTTTTGGCTTCCTTGTCGGCAGTCCCTTTCTTTTTTGATTTGGTTTCTTTGTCCGGCGCCGCCTGTGCTTCTGGCGGAGCGGATTTTTGTGCCAGCTTCTTTTCCTTGTCTACCTTCATGGATTCAATTTTTGCCGTGTTCTTATCAATAGCGGCAATGCGGGTATTTGCTTCCCTGATTTGCGATTTCAGGTTTTTCACCAGAGGATCGTTTTTTGCTTTTTGGTTTGCGTCTCCGGTTTCCGAAAGCTTGGCAAGCCGCATCTCCAGCTTCTTTTCCAATATCCGTCGTTGCTCGATTCTAACGTCTTTGTTCTTTGATGCCATGTTCTTTTCCCCCTGAAATTTTCCAAAAATGTTTAAACGATAATAAAAATAGCAAGATTTTTACCGGAAAGCCATATTTTTTTTTCTAGTCATGATGATTTACCGAATAGGCTCGCAGATGCAGGAGATTTATGTGCATTGCAGATGGGCAATGGTTTCAATGTGCTCAGTTTGAGGAAACATATCCAGAGGCAGAAGGCTGTGCAGGCGGTAGCCGTGATCTTTTAGATACCGGATGTCTCTGGCCTGTGTGGACGGGTTGCAGGAAATATAAACAATTTCTTCCGGGTGAAGGCCGGTAAGGGCAGACAGTGCTGTCGGGTCCAAGCCGGTGCGCGGCGGGTCCACAAGTGCGAAATCAAATACCTCTTTCCGGGCAGCCATGTTCTGTAGCACTTCATCCACGTTGCCGGCAATGAACTCCGTGTTTTGCGCTTTCAATCTTTCCGCATTCAGCCGGGCGTATTTGACGGATGCTTCACTGATTTCCACACCTACCGTCCGGGAAGCAGCAGATGCGAGAAAAATGGAGAAAAGTCCTGAACCGCAGCAGGCGTCGAGAATGGTTCCTCTCTTTTTTGCATGGACCAAATTGCATACGGCATCCACCAGAGCGTCTGTCAGGTATAAATTGGCCTGAAAAAATCCGTTTTGGGGGATAAGGAATTCCAGACCCTTTACTCTACGCACAATGGTTCCAGAAAAATGATCCGGATATTGCGACCACAAGGTTACTGTGTCGTTGTTGAAAACCGCCCATTCCTTTTTCCTGATCTTTGATAGCTGGTTGTTAATCGTTTCATCCATAATTTCACAGCGTTCAATGTCTACAAGTTTACCGCCTGATATGTCCATCAAACCCAGCTGAAAGCCATCGGTCCATTTTTCTGCATGCAGTTGGGCCTTCCCCCTGTATGAATAAGGGCTCGGAGATCCAATGATGTCTCGCATGTTCAGTTCTGCAATTTTACCGATTCTGAAAAATGTTTCCGCAACCTGCTGTTGCTTGATGATGAGCTGATGCGGATAAGCAATATGCTGATACGAGCAGCCGCCGCATTGTTCATAATAACGACAAAGTGGTGAAGTTCTGGATGGTGAGGGTCTGAGAATGTTCCGAAGCCGACCACGGGCGAATTGTTTTTTACGCTCAACAATTTCAACTTCCACTAAATCCCCTGGCGCGGTAAAGGGAGCAAAGACGACAAATCCGTTGGCGCGCCCGACGCCAGATCCGCCAAAGGCAACGGATTCGATTTCGAGGGTGATCCGATCATTGATTCGCATACAGATATCCTATCGCTTGGAATCTATCCTACATTCGAAGCTAAGAGTCAACCGGAAGAGAGCATTTTTCTTTACAAAGAACCTTATTGTTGTTAATAAATCCACCCAGAACGATCTAAAGGTTCAATTAACGGAATACATCATGAGCGCTCAAAGAAATTCCATTTTATGCCCCAACTGCCGAAAACTCATCAGTTTGGATGAGCCATCCTGTCCTTACTGCGGTCTGATCAGGCCCGGACTGCATGATACGGCGGGGAAAATCCGTAATCTATTCTTCTTTTTTGAGCCCGTGCAAACAGTTCTTTATGTGAATATCGCTTTTTTTGTTTTATCCCTGCTGCTGGATCCAAGGGAAATTTTTATGGGCGGTAGCCTGTTTGGCTTTTTGTCTCCTTCCAATCAAAGCCTCTTAATGCTGGGAGCCAGTGGTGTCATCCCTTTTATGCATTATCATCATTTTTGGAGTCTCCTATCCGCCTCCTTTCTGCATGGCGGCATTTTACATATTGTTTTCAATATGATGGCTTTTTACCAGCTGGCTCCTTTTGTCCTGCAGGAATTCGGCCTTCATCGTTTTTCCTGCATTTATCTTTTGACCGGCGTCGCCGGGTTTGCCGTGTCCGTGATGGCTGGCGTTCCTTTTACGATTGGCGCATCGGCGTCCGTGTGCGGTCTGATTGGCGCAATTATCTATTTTGGAAAAAGTCGCGGCGGTGCGTATGGAGAAGCGATCTACAAACAAGCGATGGGTTGGGTGATTGGTCTGGTTCTCTTTGGATTTCTCTTTAGCGGCATCAATAATTGGGCTCATGGCGGAGGGCTTGCCTCTGGCTTGCTGCTGGCATATGTGCTGGGCTACCATGATCAAAGACCGGAAAGCGCCTGGAGCAAAGTGCTGGCCTATGCCTGTCTCCTGTTGACAGCGGGAGCTTTACTCTGGGCGGCAATTTCATCGCTTTTTACCCAATTTGTAATGTGAACATCAAGAGCATGACGACAGGCATCACTTCCATGTGAAATGAAAAATGTCCAGGAGGAATTATGAAGTTCAAAATATTATCATGGTTTGCGGTGGTAATGCTTTTGTCAGGCTGCAACAGCGCAATGGTGGTCAACGGAAAGGTGATGGGAATCAGTTCCGGCAAGCTGATTTACCAGGACGGTTATCTGACCACGCAGTACCATGCCGATATTGAACAGGTCTGGAATGCCTGCAAGAAGACCGTTACCGAACTGAAAGGCCGAGATATTGAAAGGGAGCGCAAAATCTCCAGTGGTTCTCTAAGGGCCGTCATTTCCGATGAAAAGGTGACGATTCTGGTGGAATATGTCGAAAAAGGCGTTACAACCGTTTCTGTTTTCTCGGGATTGACGGGTAATAATATCGCATCAAAGCTGATTCAGGATAAAATTGCTTCCCATATTGCCAAGCCTTGATTCTGTTTGATGCAAAGCATTTCAAGACAAGGCCGAGAGGGTCCGGTGGAAAGTTTCACATTTTTTTTACCAGCAGCCCTTTCAGATAACGCCCTTCGTCATGTCCAAGCGCCAGAGGATGATCCGGACCGGCCTCCAGTCGTTCCAGTAATTGCAGATTAGCCTGTGCGTCGCGTGCCGCGCTTTGGACGATTTTGAAAAACAAATCCTCTTGGATAAAATTGGAACAGGAAAATGTGGCCAGTATTCCTCCTGGATTTAAATGCCTTATGGCCTGCATATTAATTTCCTTGTAACCGCGGGAGGCTTTGCCCACATCTTTTCTGGCCTTGGCAAACGCGGGAGGATCCAAAATAATCAGATCAAAAGTATCCTGTTGATTGCGTAAGTAGTCAAAGACATCCGCCTCAATTACCGGATGGTTGTGCGCAGGAAAGCCGTTAATGCGCAAATGTTCCGTTGCAGCGGTGCAGGTTGATTTGGAAATGTCCAGAGAGGTTACCTTTTTTGCTCCGCCTGCCACGGCGTAAACAGAAAAAGCGCCGGTATAGCAAAAGCAGTTTAAAACCGTCATGTTTTTAGACAGAGTCTCCAGTTTTTCCCGATTGATGCGCTGATCCAGGAAAAATCCGGTTTTCTGGCCACCGATGTAATCCACATCGAACCGGTAGCCGTTTTCCAGCACACGGACACGGCTTTTGGGATTGCTGCCGTAAATTATTCCTTTTTGATCCTGTAAACCTTCCAGATTCCGCGAACGGCCGGCGCTTTGCTCATAGATGACTGTCGGTTTCAGATGAAATAGCAACGCCTCCAGAATGTTTTGTTTTTGTCTTTCCATACCGGCCGTGGTGATGGAAATAACTAGTACATCGTCATAAACATCCACTACCAGTCCGGGAAAACCGTCTCCCTCGGCGTTGACCAGGCGATAGGCGTTGGTTCCGTCATGAATGATTTTTTTCCGAAGCATGTAGGCCGCATGAATACGCTCATTCCAGAAAGCCGAATGGATTTCGTTATTGACATTTCGAGTCAGCAGACGAAAACAGATGTCGGTTTTTTTGTTAAAAAAACCCAATCCCAGCGATCTCCCGGCAGAATCTTTCGCCAAAACAACATCTCCGTTTTCAGGTTGCCCCTTGATGAATTGAAGTGCGCCGGAAAAAATCCATGGATGGCCGCGTAAAAGAGAGAGTTCTCTTCCTTTTTTCAATGTAATTTCAGAATAATTCTTTATGACCATGGTAACCCAATAGCTTTTCGGGCTTGAATTTGCAAGATGGATTGTATATGAAGTTTCCTAAAGGAGATTTTCTATGTATGCTGTTATCATGGCGGGAGGAAGAGGAACTCGCTTTTGGCCTCGCAGCCGGGAGAAAAAACCGAAGCACTTGCTGGACATTATCAGCGAAAGAACGATTATTCAGGAAACCGTTGACCGGATCAAGCCGCTTATCAAACCTAAAAATATTCTGATTGTTACAGGACGCAAACATGCCCGGGAACTGATCAGGCAATTGCCGGAAGTTCCTGCGCGGAATATATTGATTGAACCGGTGGGCAGAAATACAGCTGCCTGCATCGGTCTTGCAGCGCTCCATATTCAAAAGAAGGCCAAAGACGATGTCATGGTGGTTTTGCCGTCTGACCATGGAATCGGCAAACCCGATGAATATCGTCAGGTTATCAAGGCGGCCGCTGATGTTGCCGAAAAAGACAACACACTGGTCACCATCGGCATCAAGCCCACCAGTCCGCACACAGGTTTCGGATACATGGAGGGCGGTTCATCCGCCGGCAAGGCGGATGGCTATTCTGTATTGCGCGTAAAATCTTTCCGTGAAAAACCGGATCGCATACAGGCGGAGGCTTTTTTGAAAAGCGGAAATTTCTTCTGGAACAGCGGTATGTTTGTCTGGAAAGCCTCGACGATCTTAAATGAAATAGCGAGGTTTTTACCGGACTTATATACGGGTTTGACAACTATCAAAGAGGCATTGGGCAAAGAATCGGAAAACCGTGTCGTGTCCAAAATATACAAAGGACTTGTGTCGGTTTCCATTGATTACGGTGTGATGGAAAAAGCCAAAGGAGTATTTGTCATTCCAGCAGATTTTGACTGGAGCGATGTGGGAAGCTGGGATGCCCTGTGGGAAATTTCCGCCAAAGACTCAAAGGGCAACGTGGTGTCCGGCGGATCTCATGCCCTGTTTGAAAACACGGAAAACGTTCTTGTTTACAGCCCGAAAAAACTGGTTGCAATGATTGATATGAAAAACGTTCTGGTGGTGGAAACTAAAGATGCGTTGCTTATATGCAAAAGGGGGCAATCGCAGGATGTGAAAAAAATTGTGGATGCGCTGGAGGCCGAAAAACTTCACTATTTGCTTTAACCGTCAGCAGGAAAGGCTTTCAGAAAAACAGGCTGGTCCTTGATTAAAAAGTTTCCTTCTTTCAAAGCCTTGGCGATTATATCCGGGTTTGTTAGCTTGTCCTCATAAGCAATAATTAGAAAATTCGGATACTTGGTTTGATGTTTTTTCACGCCGTCAATTCTTTTAAGGATAGTCCCTATCCTTTTGCCGGCTCCTCATGAAAAACATCCGGGAATCGTCAACTGCACGATTCTTTCCGTCCCAAAGGCTGTAAACGCTTGCGAAATTGTAAAAACCAACAGCAAAGACAAACAAACTATTTTTTTCATCATTCCTATATTCCACTCACCTTTTGTCATCACGACTATCCCAAGTTAATCAAAGTTGCAACGGCAATTTACAATTGACAGGGGATGGTTTCTTTGGAATAAGAAAGGAGTATTTGAAATGGAAACCAATAATCATGGCTTTTTCTTTATCGTTACCTTTTGTCCTGGCCTCTGCATCACCGCGCCGCGAAGAACTTTTGCGATCCGTGGGATTGCAATTTGAAATTCTTCCTGCTCATATTGACGAAACAGAACTGGCGGGTGAAAGTCCCCGTGCTCATGTCCGCCGGTTGTCGGACGATAAAGCCCGCGTGATTGCCCGTCAGCGTCCCAAATCCCTGGTCCTGGGAGCAGATACCATTGTGGTCATAGACGGCTTGATTCTGGGCAAACCCAAAAATAAAAAACAGGCGCTGGAAATGCTGCAAAGATTGAGCAATCGCAGACACACTGTGTTCACCGGTTTTACGATTGCCGGCGCAAGCGCCGGGGTATTCCGGACCAGGGTTGTTCAATCTGCCGTGCAGTTCAAAAAGATCGGCCCTGAAGAAATGGACTGGTATGTAAGCTGTGACGAGCCTTATGACAAGGCCGGAGGCTACGCCGCACAGGGCAAGGGCGCGTATTTCATCAAGGCCATCCGCGGCTCTTACACTAACGTGATCGGATTGCCGCTCTGTGAGGTGCTGGAGGAGTTGAAGCATTTAGATGTCATTCACTTTAGGTAAACCTTTATGAAAACAGACATTGCTTCCAACATTAGTGCGATTCAGGAAAGAATTGTTGCGGCCGCCACCCGTGCTGGACGCGACCCCGGCGGCATTCGCCTGATGGCGGTCAGTAAGACGGTTTTTGCTGAACGCATCCTTGAAGCGATGGAGGCAGGCGTAACGATATTCGGCGAAAACTACGTCCAGGAAGCCAGGGAAAAGATTCCAGTCGTCGGACGAGCCGCTGAATGGCATATGATCGGACATCTGCAAACCAATAAGGTCAAGTATGTGATTCACCTTTTTGACTGGATTCATTCTGTTGACCGTTTGGATCTGGCCGGGGAGCTGGATAAAAGGGCAAGGCTGAATTCTCGAAAACCAAATGTGCTTGTCGAGGTCAATGTAAGTGGAGAAAAATCTAAAAACGGCATAGAGCCTTCACTGGCGCTGGAACTGGTTCGGCAGATCTCCCTTTTACCCAATTTAAGTTTGCGCGGATTGATGACGATGCCGCCGTTATTTGATGATCCCGAAAATGCCCGGCCATATTTCAAGGCGCTGCGCACACTGCGGGACGAGATCGCCGCTTCCGTGCCTAATGTCCGAATGGACGAGCTTTCCATGGGCATGACCGACGATTTTGAAGTGGCGATCGAAGAAGGCGCCACCATCATCCGTGTTGGGCGCGCCATTTTCGGAGAACGACACTATCCGAAACCTGCCTAACTTGAAAGTGTTGTTAATAAATTCGAGCTGATAGATACAAGGAGTCTTATTTAACCCATTTTCAAGTTGAGTCCTATTCTTCGTCTCATGAAAAAATATATCATTTTGATTTCTGCGATCTTTATTCAAATCTGCCTGGGTGTCGGCTATTCCTGGAGTACGTTTGTTCCTGCCCTGAAGCAGACTTGCAATCTTACCATTACTCAGACGCAGACCATATTTGGTACTGGCTCACTGATCATTACGCTGTGCATTTTTGCCGGAGGCCGGATTGTCGATCGTCTGGGACCGAAAATCCCTGCTCTGTTTGGAGGCATCATCTTCGGTTGCAGTTATATCGCGGCGGGCTTTTCCAGCGGTGCCTATTCTTCCCTGCTAGTGCTGATCGGTGTTTGCGCAGCGACAGGCGTGGGGCTATGTTATCTTTGTCCGATTGTGTGTGTGGTCAAATGGTTTCCCAAGCACAAAAGTCTGGTGACGGGTATTGTTGTTTCTGGATACGGAGGAAGCCCGATCATTGTTTCCCTTCTTGGCGAATACCTTTTGTCACGCCAGGTCCATGTGCTCGATATCTTTCAATACCTGGGCATTGCTTTTCTCTTCATTGTGCCCGTTGCTTCCCTGTTTTTGCAGAACCCGTCAAAGGAAAACGAGACTCAACCGGTTCACGATATTAATATTACCAACCTTGTGAAAGACCGAAATTTTCTGGGTCTTCTGTGCGGCATATTTCCCGGTCTCTGCATCGGACTGATGACCATCGGTAACATCAAGCCATTTGGTCTCTCTTTACACCTGAATGCAATTATAACAGGAACAGCTGTAAGCATCCTCGCTTTTTTCAATGCCACCGGCAGAATTACGTGGGGTGTGATCGGAGGAATCCTAGAAGGGAGAAAAACCATTCTTCTATCCTTGATCAGTACCTGTCTAACCTGCTTTTTCGCTGCCTTTGCCGTCGGCAATAATTCGACGTTTTTTCTTTTTGTGGTACTGGCTGGATTTAACTATGGTGCCTGCCTGGTTCTTTATGTGGCCGAAGTCGCCCATCATTACGGAACCGAAAAGATGGGCACCATCTATTCCACGCTTTTTCTCTGCAATGGAATTGCCGGATTTACGGCGCCTCCTTTGGCCGGAAGGATTTTTGACCGAACCGGTTCCTACGCACCAGCTTTTCTGATTTTCGGTTGCCTTGCCTTTCTGTCAATTTTATTTTTTTTCCATCTTTATCAACCGGAAAAACGGAAATTCTCTTAAACTGCCTCTACCCGGCAGGGAACATAGCGGTGCAGAGGTGTTCCGAACTGATCCCGGTGCGTGTTCTTGGTCAAACGGTTCACGTTGGCACCGTATTTGATGCCGTTGTAAACAAGGCCGAAACCATGAGGGAACACGACGTGCCCTCTGTGAGCCGTATCCGTAACTTCCAATTCAATTTCCTCTCTGCCTGCTTGTGTTGTGACACGGACTTGCTGTCCGTCCTTTAAGTTCAGGAATGCAGCGTCATCCGGATGCATGGCCAGTGTGCAGGCGCGCTTGCCTTTATGCCAGGACGGATCGCGCATGAGCGTATTCGCGTTCATGGACATATGCCGCCCAGCCATGAGCAAAAGCGGATATTCGGAAGGCAAAACCAGCGCGGCTTCTTCTTGCGGCGCGTCAATACTTTTGAGCTCATCGAGCAATTCCGGAATGAATAGATTGATTTTTTTATCCTCGGTTTTGATTTCCGCAAGGTTATTTTCGGCATCGACCTGACCCACCCAGATGCCTTCGGGATGATCCATAATTTTCTGGAAGATTTCCTCACCCAGCGACGCCCCCGGTGCAAATCCTACTCTGGCAGCGCTTTTCTGGAAGGATTGGGGAGTAACCTGCAGTAGTCCCCACAGAGCTGCCAGATGGACGGAGCCCATTGCTTTACCGAGTGTTTTTCCGACAACAAATGGCATAGCCTTCATGGCCTTGGGTTCCGTCATGGCGTATTCCATCAGGGCCTGACCAAAGGCGGCACGACTTTCACCGGCCGCCTGATAAAGGCGGTCCGGGATTGGCGGAATCAGTCCCAGTTTATCGGCCAGCCGCAGATGGATTTCGCCTAGCTCCAGCTGTTCTCCGTCCGGTTCGATGATGGGACGCCGCATTTGGAAATGAATGCCCGGATAGGTCATGGGGAAGAAAGTGCCGTCCCAGGATTCATATCCGGAACGGGAAGGCAGTACATAATGAGAAAGTGCCGCCGTTTCCGTCATGGCCATTTCCGCCGTCACCAGCAAATCCAGCCGGTCAAAGGCTTTCTCGTAGGCCGTTGTGTCCGCGTAGGAACGTAGGGGATTTGCCCCGGAAACATAGACCGCGCGAAGACGTTCCGGATGATCGGACAGTATTTCTTCGGGCATGGCGTTGGGCGGATAATAACCCATGATGGGAGGAAAATCCGTGGCAACCGTACGCATGGCCTTGGGATCGCGTTCATCGGAGTGGGTTCCCAGCGGCATCAGCGCGCCGTGAAATACATTGCCGCCGCGGACGCCAATCCGGCCGCACAAAGTAAGAAGCACACCGGACAGGTATGAAGAAACTGCGCTATGGCGATTCATCAAAAGGCCCAGATCGTAGCGCAGGCAGGATTTTCTGGTGGCAAACTGTTGGCAGATATCCTTCACCTGATCGAAGTCCAGGTTGCAGGTTTTAATGGCTGCGCGAGCGTCGAAATTTAAAAACAGGTCTTTGATGTCATCAAGGCCGGAGGTCTGATTGGCGATGTAGTTTTTGTTTTCCCATCCTTCCCGCAGAATGATGGAGATCATGGCCCGCATGAGCAGTGTGTCCGTTCCGGGACGGACTCGCAGATGCACATTGGCGATCTTTGCTGTCTCGGAAAGGCGCGGATCAATGACGACCAGCATTTTGTTCGGGTCTTTGGCAATTCGCAGAAGTTGTTTCGGTGCCTGTGGTATCTGATGGCTCTGCATGCCGTTCCAGCCGAACGCCAGAAGATAGTCGGTTTCATGCGAATCGATTTCCGGGTAAACCGGCTGACGGCCGAACATCCTGCCGAAAGTCCAGAACATGCCGGAAAATTCCTGCGTTACGGCGTTGTAGTGGTAGCGGGAACCCAGGCCGCGCATCAAATTCACGCCGAAGGCTGCCTCAAAATGGCAGCCCTGTCCACCCCCGCCCATGTAGGCAAAGGATTTGGGACCGTACGTACCGACAATGTCCATCATCTTTGCGGCAATCTCATCAATGGCTTGATCCCAGGAAATCCGTTCAAATTTTCCTCCGACCCGTTTCAGAGGATATTTCAGACGGTCGGCGTTATGCTGGTGATAGGCGATATTCATACCCTTGTTACAGATATAGCCCTGGCTTTTGTTGTTGGATTTATCGGCTTTGACTTTGATAATCCGGTTGTTTTCCACTTCAACTTCCAGGCCGCAGTTCTGCGGGCAAAGAACACAACCGGTTTTATGCATGGTTCCCATAACAACTCCTTTTCTCCGGCGGAAAAGCCGGGCCTGAAAGCTTCGTCCTTACACGTGCAGTTTCAGGACGTGGTTTGTTGATCATATCGCAACCATCGCGCTTTTGATTTTTGTCAAACACCGGTAGAGTCCCGATCATCTTTCTTCTTCCGGCCTTAAATATTTTAAATATCCGAATATGCTGTTTCGGAATGACTGAAAAGGTTCAATGCTTTTTACAACCTTCATGTGCAGGACGGCCCCTTCAAATCCATGGAAAATGAAATGTGCGGTATCCATTGTATTCAGATCAGCCGGAATGGATTGGTCGCTTTTAGCTTCCTGAAGGCATGATGCTATTTGCGCGATCAGCGTTTCGATAACACCGGCCAGATGCGCGCGCAACCGTTCATTCGTGTCGGCAAGCTCCAGTGAAAGATTGCCGATCGGACAGCCCAGAGCCTGATTGCTTTTTTGAAAGGAGGCTTCAAAAAAAGTAAATAATTTTTCCAGCCGCTTCAGAGGGGCCGTCTTCGTATCCGTCAAATAGTGTTTGAAGATTTCGTTGATGATCGCGTTGAAATAATCAACAACCGCCAGGCCGAAATCTTCCTTGCTTTTGAAATAAAAATAAAATGACCCCTTGGGAATGCCCGCCGCCTGAAGGATCTGCTGAAGACCGGTGGCATTGAAGCCCTGTGCGTGAATCAGCTCAGCTCCCTTGCGGATAATCTCTTCCCGTGTATTGGTTCGCGCCATGATGAATGCTCCTGATCAGCAGACACATCAACTTTGCATGACCTTCAAAAAAGCTTCAAGCCTTCCTTTTTCCTGAAGGACCTGAACCCCCATTTCCTTGATCGTTTTCGGAATGGCGGGTGGTTGCTCTCTTTCCTGCAATGCAATGGCATCTACCGGACATCCCGTTACACACAGGCCGCAGCCGATGCATTCCTCCGTATGGACGACGGCAACATTCTCCTTCATTTCAATTGCCTTCATCGGACAGCGCTCATCCGCACAAACAGCACAACCGATGCAATCTTCACTTTTAACGTGCGCTTCAAAACGGCTGGGTTCAAAGGCGTGAGCATGCTTCAACTGCGTTCTTCCCCGCAAAACCGTGCAACAGCAGGGACAACAGTTACAGATCAGGCCGGCGCGGTCGGCGCTGTTATTGCTGGTATGAACCAGCCCCGCCTGCTCTGCTGAATCGAGGACCTTCATTCCTTCTTCCTTGCTGATATGGCGGGCAAATCCTCTTGACACCAGAAATTCAGCTGTCTCTCCGAAAATGAGGCACACTTCTTTGGGCCTGTCACATTTGCCCACGCTGACTCTGCACGCGCAGTGAGTTACGGCGATATAATTTGCATCGTTGATGAAATTTTTAACTTCATCGTAGGGATGAACGCGGTCTTGCGCCGCAATCGACTTCTCCACAGCGACAACCCTCATCAGCGGCGTCGGATTACCGGCAAAGGAACTCCCAAACGCTTCATGATGATACTCTTCCCAAAGCTTACCCAGACGTTTGTGCATGGGAGTTCCGCCGCCCTTCATAAAGGGAAACTCAAACACGCCGGGAATCAGCGGCAGCAACGCATAGAAGGTTTCGCCGTCTTTATTTTTGGCATGAACAACGCCTTTGTCGGCCATGGCTTCCAGATATTGTTTTGCTTTGTCATCCGGAACCCCGGCTGCCTGCGCTATGCCGGACGAGCTTTTGTTTTTAAAACTCATATGGACGGCAACAGCCGCTTCCTCCGGTGTAAAAAGGATGCGCAGTATCTCATCAATTGATTTGGCTTTGGGCGCTGTTGACGGATGTGCATCCAGAATTTCTCTTAATCGTTCGTAACTGTCCATGATGCTTCTCCCTTGCTTTTAAACTTGCCAGTACTATAATAGACCGGTCGTCTATAAGTCAAGGAAATTGTATTTTCTTGAACATGAACCAATGAAGTCCTGCGCAGATCTTAATATTGACTACTGAATGATTGCAAGCAATTCATATCAGAATATGGTTCATCTGGTTTAAGATTCCTTCCTT
>DAOLNX010000076.1:0-15098 GCA_035416785.1 Smithellaceae bacterium
AATATCCCTGCGAATCAGGGCCAGTTGACGGCTGAGACGGGCCTGTTCGGCATGCTCCCGAAAGAGCGCACGCAATTTCACATTGTGTAATTTCTCTGCATTTTCAATGACCTTTTCCACTGAACCATATTCTTCAATGAGTCGTGTCGCCGTTTTCGGACCGACACCGGGCACCCCCGGGATATTGTCGGAAACGTCGCCCATCAGCCCGAGAATTTCCGGAACTTTATCGGGAACAACACCGAATTTTTCCTTCACGGCTTCAATATCATAGATCTTTTCTTTCATCGTATCGATCATCGTCACCTGTTCATCCACAAGCTGCATCAAATCCTTGTCTCCGGAAATAATGACCGTCCGCCATCCTTTTTCGCCAGCCTGAGCCGTGAGCGTGCCGATGAGATCATCCGCTTCAATCCCCTGTTTTTCCAGAATGTAGACCGAAAAGCCGCGTACAACCTCCTTGATGAACGGCACCTGGGGAATCAGATCGTCGGGCATGGGCTTGCGCGTCGCCTTGTAATCTTCAAACTCTTCGTGGCGCACAGTCGGTCCTTTGAGATCAAAGGTCATCACGATATAGTCCGGATCAAGATCTCGCATAAGCTTCATCAGCATTGTGGTAAAGCCGTAGATGGCATTGGTAGGAAAACCCTTGGAATTGGTGAGCGCTGGAATCGCATAAAAAGCGCGATACAGGTAATTACTGCCATCCACCAAGGCAAGCAGGGGCAAATGATGCTGATCGTCGTTCATACATCCTCTTATTTACAAGTCAAAAGAAGCATTGATTTTAAACGTTCTCACGGCCTGCATTTCCAGAATATCCGTTACACCGGTCTTTTCTTTGATATCCTTCAGATTTTGTTCCAGAATCTCCTTGCTGGCCGCGCCGGCGGTAAACCAGATATTAAATTCATGATTCCGCCGGTAATTGTGCGTGACCCCCGGATAGGCGTTTACCGTTTTGACAAAGCTTTCGATTCTTTCTTCGGGCACGCGCGCAGCGCAAAGGACACTTGCACGTTCGAGTTTTGTTCCGTCGAAAACCGCGCCGATGCGACGAATCAGTCCTTCTTGCTTCATCTTCTGAATACGGGCAATCAAAGCTTCTTCGCTGATGCCTAAGCGTCCGGCAACTTTCTCGTAGGGCCGATCCTCAATCGGAAATTCCTTTTGCAGAATATTTATTATTTCTTTATCGATTGCATCCATGTTTTCTTCCTTTTCACCGCTTGCGGGAGGGGACTGAAGGAAGGGAGTCATCACCAATGATTCCTCCCGTTATCTTTTTGGTTTGTATAAACACAGCGGCTCTTCCGCCATGTAGTCCCCAGTCGCTTCATAAGCCCGTGCGCGGCAACCGCCGCAGATTTTGAGGAATTCACAGCGGCCACACTTGCCGCCGTATCGGCCTTCGTCGCGAAGATTGCGGAATATTTCGGATTCGTTCCATATTTCGCCGAAAGGCTGTGTCCGAATATTGCCGCAATTCAGTTCCAGGTAGCCGCAGGGCTGAACCTGTCCGATATGGGAAATAAAGCAAAACGAAATGCCGCCCAGGCAGCCTCTGGTCGATTCATGAAAGTGCCCGCCCGCTTTTTTCACAGGTGGCGCTCCTTTAGGCTTGTTTTGATGCATGATGCGAAAATAATGAGGTGCGCAGGTGGCTTTAAGCTGGATTTCGCAGCTCAAACTTTCCCGGTGAAACCACATCAATGTCTCTTCGTAATCAAAGGCGGTGATCGCCTGTTTTGCCAGATCTTTTCCCCGCCCAGTTGGCACCAGCAGAAAAATATGATGCGCTGCGGCGCCAAGCTTCAGCGCCAGATGATAAATGTCTCGAATCTGATGGAGATTGACCGTGGTAATCGTTGTGTTGATTTGGAATTCCAGCCCTCCGCTTTTCAGGACCCCGATGCCACGCATCGCTCCGTCATAGGCGCCGGGCTGATTGCGAAACGCGTCGTGGCTTTCCGCATCCCTGCCGTCAAGACTGATGCTCACACGCTGGACACCACTATCGACCATTTTACGGACTGTGTCTTCCTCCAGCAGTGTACCGTTCGTGGCCATAACCATGCGCAGCCCCTTCTTGGTTCCATAAGACGCAATCTCGAAAATGTCCGGTCGCAGGAGCGGTTCCCCGCCGGTCAGAATCATCACCGGTTTGGAAACCTCTGCAATATCATCAATCAGTTTCCGGCATTCGCCGGTGGTAAGCTCTCCCGGATAAGGTCCGAGATGAGACGCGGCACGGCAGTGCACACAGCTCAAATTACAACTGCGCGTCACTTCCCACGCGATCATGCGAACGGTTACCTCTCTCCCTCCCGTACCCTTTAGGGTATGATGGGTGGGGTTGGAGGAGGGTGAAAGCTTTTCCATCATCTTCTCCAGCACGCCTTCTAGTTTTCGAAAATCTCATGATTCCAGAACTGTAATCACCGAAATCCCTGTTCAGTCCGCTAATCATCGAATTGTTTATCACTTTTGTTCATCGGTCTGATTGGCTTTGAGGTTTTTTGCCAATCGGTTGCAACAGGGGTTGCCCTGTCTCAATTCTTTTTCCTTTATCCCCCCAACACCTTTGCCGCCTGTTTCGCCCAGTAGGTGATGATGATGTCCGCGCCTGCACGCTTGATGGCTGTGAGGGATTCCAGCATGGCTCTTTCTTCATCCAGCCACCCCATCTGCGCTGCTGCCTTGATCATGGAGTATTCACCGCTTACGTTATAAGCGGCGAGCGGCAGATCAAATTCCTGCCTGGCCCGGCAGATAATATCCAGATATGCCAGCGCCGGTTTGACCATGATAATATCCGCGCCTTCAGATACATCCAGAGAGATTTCCCGGATGGCTTCATCGCTGTTGGCCGGATCCATCTGATAGGCTTTTCGGTCGCCAAACTGCGGCGCGCTTTCGGCAGCCTCGCGGAAAGGCCCGTAAAAAGAGGAGGCGTATTTGGCCGAATAGGCCATGATCGGAATATTCTCCAGCGCATTTTCATCCAAAATTTCTCGGATCGCTCCAATCTGTCCATCCATCATGGCCGAGGGCGCAACCATGTCCGCACCGGCTTTTGCCTGCGAAAGCGCCGTCTCGGCCAGCACTTCCAGCGTCAGGTCATTTTGCACCATGCCCTTTTCCAGAATGCCGCAATGGCCATGACTGGTATATTCGCACAGGCACACATCCGTAATCACCAGCAGATCGGGCGTCTCCTTTTTAATGCGCCGCACCGCCTGCTGGACAATGCCGTCCCTGGCAAAAGCGCCCATCGCCTGTTCGTCCTTTTGAGAAGGAATGCCGAAAAGAAGCACGGCCGGTATTCCCAACTCATATGCTTCCCTTGCTTCTCTGCCAATGTAGTCGATGGATAACTGGAACTGGCCGGGCATCGAACGAATGGGTTTTTTGATTCCCTTGCCGGTTACGGCAAACAGCGGATAGATCATATCATCGACACTTAATTTCGTTTCACGGACCAGCCGACGGAAATTTTCATTTTTTCTCAATCTTCGTGCCCGATAATCTGGAAATTGCATTTGTCACGCCCCTTTTTGGTTACTGTTTATAATGCTTTTCAACTTTTGAATTTCCTCTTTATGCCTGGCCAGCTCGCTACTGGTTTCCCGCAACCGGCAGGCCAGTACCTCGGCAATCATCTGATAAAATATCGAACAGAAAGCCACTTTATCTTCATTGTAGAGACTGTCCATGAAAGAGACATCCGTTGCCAGGCAAGTCACGTTTCCAACTGCCTGGATCGAAGCGGAACGGGGATTGCCGTCAATCACACACATTTCTCCGAAAATATCTCCCGTACGCCTCAACTCGTCGATTTCCTTTCCGTTTTTAATAATGCGCACACTTCCTCCCACCAGGAAATAAATCCAGTTGTCATAGCTGCCTTCTTCAATAATCGTTTCTCCTGCTGCATATCTTTTGACATTACTGAAACTGAAAAGCTTGCCGATATCCCTTTTCCCGAAGGCATGGAGAACCGGCATTTCTTTCAATTTATCAATCAACTCCATGTTTTCTTTTAACAATTCCACTTTCATTCTACATCCTCCTTCACCGTAATCTCCTGATCGGAAAGGTAACAAGCAGGATCCGGACCCCAGAGGTCTCCGGCCGCCTCCGCACGCGCACGGAAATTGCCGCCGCAAACCGAAAGCCACGAACACGCAGCGCAACGACCGTGAAGATGTTTTTTCTTTTCTTTCAATTTCATTAAGAATTCGTTATTTTTATCCATCCAGATTTCACTGAAAGGCTTCCGGCGAACATTCCCCAGCGGCTGGTTGCGCCAGAACTGGTCAGGATACACTTCTCCGTCCCAACTCACACAGCCGATGCCCTGGCCAGAACTGTTCCCCTCGTTCATTTCAAGCAACTCTAGGATTTCCCGGGCGCGAACCGGATCTTGTTCTTTCATTTTCAAATATAGATACGGGCCGTCGGCGTGATTATCCACGGTTAATATTTCGGGTTTCCATCCTTCATCAAACATCTTTTTCGTCTGGTCCACAATCAAATCCAGCAGCCCGCGGGTTTCTTCGTGCGTCAAATCCTCTTCGCGCAGTTTGGAGCCGCGGCCGGTGTACACCAGGTGATAGAAGCACATCCTTTCGATCTTTTCATCCCGAAGCAGATCAAACATGAACGGCACGTCGGCCAGATTGTGTTTGTTGACCGTGAAGCGGATACCGACTTTGATTCCTGCGTCGCGGCAGTTCCGGATGCCTCCGATTGCCCCATCAAACGCGCCCTTCCTGCCCCGGAAACGGTCGTGCGTTTTTTGCAGGCCGTCGAGGCTGACACCGACATAGGATAGGTTGATTTTCCGAAGTTGATCCGCCACCTCCCGGGTAATCAGCGTGCCGTTCGTGGAAATGACGGCGCGCATGCCCTTTGCCGTCGCGTACTGCGCCAGTTCCAGCAGATCCGATCGGATCAGCGGTTCGCCACCGGAAAACAGAATCACCGGCGCGCCAAATGCCGCCAGATCATCAATCAGGTTTTTGCCTTCTTCCGTCGTTAACTCGTCGGGATAATCCATGTCGGCGGAATTGGAATAGCAGTGAATGCACTTCAGATTGCAGCGGCGGGTCATGTTCCAGACGACTACCGGTTTTTTGTCCGCTGAAAATTGCAGCAGGTGCGACGGCAGTTTTCCGGAGTGCCGGTTGTAGCGCAGCACGTCGGAGGGCTCCACCGCACCGCAGTATAGTTTGGAAATACCGATCATTTATTTTCCTCTCACGAATCAGCTAAAGCGATTTGCCTGCAAAGTATTCTGCCAGAGACTGCACCAGGCCGTCCATTGTATATTCCTTATGGGCGATATCGACCCGGAAGCCGGCTTTTTGGGCGGCATCCGCCGTTACCGGGCCGATGCAGGCTATTTTTACCTGTGGCGGCAAACGATAGTCTGCGCCCATGATTTCAACAAAGTTTGTCACTGTCGAGGAACTGGTAAAGGTGATCACATCCACTTCGCCTTCGTCAATGAAGGCCAGTAGTTCCTCTTTCTTCCTGCCGGAATTCACCGTCCGGTAAGCAACGGCAACATCGACGACGGCGCCCTGTTCCTTCAGCCCCTCCGGCAGAATGTCGCGGGCTTTTGCCGCGCGCGGAATCAACATTTTCTTTCCCCGCAAATCCATCCCTGCAAAGGATTTTAACATGCCTTCGGCGATGAATTCATCCGGCACCAGATCGACGTTGATCCCCCGGCTTTCCATCTGTCCGGCAGTAGCCGGACCGATGCAGGCTATTTTGATTCCCTTGAGATCGCGGATGTCGCGGCCCTTGTCCTGCAAACGCCTGAAAAAGAAATGGACGCCGTTGGCGCTGGTGAAAATGAGCCAGTCGTAGCTTTCCAGTCCGTCGATGGCCCTGTCCAGTTCGCTCCAATCCTCTGGCTCCGCAATGCTGATCGTCGGAAAAGTGATGGGATGGGCGCCCTGCGCCGCAAGCAGCTTTGCCAGATCATCGGCCTGACGTTCCGGCCGGGTAATGACCACACCCTTGCCGAAAAGAGGCTTTGTATCAAACCAGTGCAGCGTTTCCCTTAAATCGACCACCCGGCCGACCACCAGGATGGCGGGCGGCTTGAAACGGCCGGCCTGCGCCAGATCAACAATCGTGGAAAGCGTCCCGGTCAGGATTTGCTGATGCGGCGTTGTACCGCGGCGAATCAGCGCCGCCTGTGTGTCGGACGGCTTGCCGTGTGATATCAGGGCATCCGATATTTGCTTGAGATTTTTTACACCCATCAGAAACACCAGCGTTCCGATGCCCGCAAGCGCCTGCCAATCGATATCGCTTTGTTCCTTTGTCGGGTCTTCATGGCCGGTCACAAATGCCACCGTTGAAGTAAGCCCTCGATGTGTAAGCGGAATACCTGCATAAGCCGGAACGGCAATGGCCGACGTGACGCCGGGAATGATCTCAAACGGTACGCCCTGCGCCGCCAGCACCTCGGCTTCCTCACCGCCGCGTCCGAAGATAAAAGGATCTCCGCCTTTTAAACGGGCCACGATGTTTCCATCCAGTGCTTCTTTGGCCAGAAGCTCATTGATTCTGTCCTGCGACAGAGTATGATCGCCACCCTTCTTGCCCGCATAGATAAAATGGGCCTGCTTTGGTGCATATTTCAGCAATTCTTCATTGACCAGATTGTCGTAAATCACCACATCGGCCAGACGAAGGCACTCGACGGCCTTAAGCGTAATCAGCCCCGCATCCCCCGGCCCCGCACCGATGATATAAACTTTCCCGACTTTTATTTTTTCAATCATATGCACCCTGCTTCATCATTCCCACAAATACCATGGAGGGCACGAGTGCGGGAATCCAGTATTTCCAACAAATAGAAACTCCATTATTCATATTTACAGCTTTTCAAAGGCGAAAGTTAAAAGTTTACATTGAACCCCCGTCTTCTGTATCCTCTGTCTTACTTCATCACGTCACCTTACTGCAATTGAAGGACTACCCATATTATTTTTGATGGAATCATTCTCAATTACGGAAAGTATATCACCTGATTTCAACCGGAAGACCTTTGCGACAAGATCCCAAGTAATATCTTCTTCAGAAATGCTTCTCACGTTGTATTTTTCTTTAAACTTTTTACCGACTGCCTTTGATATTTCTATTCCACTTATTATATGTTTCCGAAAGAGTTCACCCTGCCATGAACCGCCTATGATCGTAAGAGAAAATCCAATTTTACTGAAAGCGATTCTTCCTTGAAAATCAGCTATTTCTTTAAATATTGCCAAAAGCGGATTACAAATTTCAGGAATATTAGATCTTACAATAGTTACAATTCCGGCTGAAGATTCAATCATTAAATCAGCACCGCGCGGCAATTGAAAAGGAATAAAGAAAGTAACCTGGCTCATTACTTCCATTACCTTGTATTCGGGAACATTTCCACTATGAACAACTATCCCCGCATAGCTAGTGCCACCAGGAAAAAAAGAAAATATTGGTGAGTCGATTATGGCAGCTACATATAAATCATCAATGTGACCAATAAATACGCGATTGGAAAACAATAACCTGGATAGGAGCCCATATTCTTCAACGCCACGTCCTCCCATCCGTTTGATGACTTGTACGAAATCGTCATAATTAAACGTCACTTTTCTCCACAGAAAGATGATGCCAAAAGCAACGATCAACGAAACAATAAGACCAGCAATATCAGTTTCATCTAACACTATACCACTATCACCAAGTATGTTTTCGACAAATATGATAATCGTCACGCCTGGTAATACCACACCCAGAGTCGTTACCATTAACCATAGCGCCATTACCAGCTTGGGATCCAAATTATACTTACGTTGCATAAACACCTAACATCAATCCATCACGCTTTTATTATCCTCAGACAAGTCAAAAAGACTTGTTTGGACAGGGTTAACAACATACCCCCTGTTCCTTCCAGCGTCACTCTATTCCCAATCCCGTCATTCCCGCGTAGGCGGGAATCCAGAAAATATTAAACACATTTTTCCATTTTCTATGAAATAATCTCATCATATAAATCTTTCCAGTCGGGATTCTTTTCTTCAATTAATCTCAGTTTCCATGCTCTGTTCCACTTCTTGATCTGCTTCTCTCTTGCGATTGCGTTTTCAATTTCACCGTGCATTTCATAATACACAAGATTGTGAACATGATACTTTTCGGTAAATCCTTTTGTTAAGTTATTCTTATGTTCATGAATCCGTTTGATCAAATCACTTGTGACACCTACATACAATGTTCCATTCCGCTGACTTGCCAAAATATAGACATACGATTGTTGCATAAGCAAAGCCATTATTCAAAAATACTGGATTCCCGCCTTCGCGGGAATGACGTTGAGTTACCTCTTAACAGTGCGTTATCTCTTTACGTTAGCTCTTATACAACCGCTACACGTTTATTGGATTCCTGCACTCGTGCCCTCTTACCGCTTTCAGGTGGTCTTGGTATTCCCGGGAATGACGAAGAATGAACTTTCAGCACACCAAATCCAATAGCTTCCTGCCACCTTTTTCCATGATCATGTCGGCCAGTTTCCTCCCCATCTCTTCCGCTTCGTTGATTTCGCCCCAGACTTTGTCCCGGAGAACGCTGGTTCCGTTGGGCGCGGCCACAAGGCCTTCCAGCGTCAACCGCTCTTTTTCAATCAGTCCGTAAGCGGCAATCGGCAGGCGGCAGCCGCCGCCCAGCGCTCTCAGATAGGATCGCTCCGCGGTCACTTCCGCGGCGGTGGGCGCGTGGTTGAGACCGGCCAGAATTTTTATTAATCCGGCATCCGTCTTTCGTAGCTGCAACCCCAGGGCGCCCTGGCCGACCGCCGGCAGCATCAGTTCCGTCGGCAGGAACTGCGAGATGGTCTTAATATACCCCAGCCGCTTCATGCCCGCCGCAGCCAGAATGACGCCTGTCAGGTCTTCCGTCTCGATTTTTTTCAGACGCGTGTCAATATTGCCGCGCAGGGGAACGATCTGGATGTCCGGCAGGATGGCCTTGATCTGGGCGCCGCGCCGGAGCGACCCGGTGCCGATTCTTGCTCCTTTGGGCATGAATTCCATCTTGATCCTGCCCCGCGACACCAGCACGTCCCGCACATCTTCGCGCTGCAGGATAGCGGCAAAGGTCAGTCTCTCCGGTGTTTCGCCCGGCACATCCTTCATACTGTGAACAGCCAGATCAATGCGGCCCTCCAGAAGCGCCTCTTCAATCTCCTTGACAAACGCTCCCTGTCCCCCGATTTGCAGAAGCGATACGTCCTGCATGATGTCGCCGGTGGTTTTGATTACGCTGACTTCCGTCTGAATTTCCGGCGCGATCTTTTTTAAAAGTTCAATCACGGAGTTCGTTTGCGCGAGCGCCAGCTTGCTGCCGCGTGTTCCGATTTTTATATTCATATTTTTTCTCCTAATCATCCAAGCGGAAGAGCTGCCTTGCCGCGGCCACAATCGACTGCGAATCGAAGTCGGCGCTTTCCTCCTTCATCACGGTGACCGGCGCGTGCAGGATCTTGTTGACGATACCGTTCACCAGCGCTTCGACTTTTTCTCGGTTGCCGTTTTCCATTTGATCCATCCAGCCGGACGCTTTTTCCAGCTCCGTCCGCACAATAGTCTCCGCCTTGCTCCGGAGCGAGACAATGGTCGGCACCGCCTCCAATTCCTTCAGCCAGCTCACATACTGAGCCACTTCTTCGACAACAATCTGCTCGGCTTTGAGCCCCTCGCGCCGGCGGTTTTTCATGTTTTCATCGACAATGTCCTGCAGATGATCGATGTTGTACAGGTAAACGTTTTCAATGCCGTCCACGGCAGGATCGATGTCGCGTGGCACGGCAATGTCGATCAGGAACAGCAGGCGGTTTTTGCGTTTACGCAGACAGCGGCGAACCATGTCGCCCGTAACGACATAGGACGGCGCACCCGTGGAACTAATCACGATATCGGCTTCGCAAAGCTCTGCATCGAGAGACGTGAGACTCACGGCCTTACCGCGATATTTTTCGGCAAGCATCTCCGCCTGAGCCTGCGACCGGTTGGCGACGGTAACATCCTCCGCTCCGTTGCCGACCAGATGTGTGCAGGTCAGTTCCGCCATTTCGCCCGCGCCAATCACCAGCGTTTTTTTGCCGTCAAGCGTTCCGAATATTTTCTTGGCCAGCTCGACCGCGGCAAAGCTCACCGACACCGGATTGGCGGCAATGGCCGTTTCCGTGCGCACCCGTTTGGCTGTGCGAAACGCCCGATGCATCAGTCGGTTCAGTGCGATGCCGGTAGCGTTTTGCGCCAGAGCCTGCCGGTAGGCTTCTTTCACCTGCCCCAGAATCTGCGCCTCGCCCATGACCATAGAGTCCAGGCTGGACGTAACGCGGAACAAATGTTTGATGGCCGCATCGTCATGATAAACGTACAGGCAGGATGCCTCTTCCTCGGCCGTCAGACCGCCAAACCGGGCCAGAAATGATCTGAGCATTTTCATCGTTTCCGGCGTCTCATCAATAGACGCAAGCAATTCCACGCGGTTGCACGTAAAAAGATAAAGAATCTCCCTCACTCCGTCAATCCCGAGAAGGTCGGCAAGGAAATTTTCCTGTTCCCGGCATCCGGCAAAGAGTTTTTCACGTACGGCAAGCGGCGCCGTTTTATGGTTCAATCCGACCAGTACAATCATATGGTTCAAATAAAATCATGCACGGTTGCCAGGCAAAACCGAATTAACAAGGCCGAACACAAAAACACAATCAACCCCGCAAAAGACAGAGCCGCCATTCGCGATCCTTTCCAGCCGATGGCCAGACGCTGATGCAACAGAAAACCGTTAACCATCCAGATCGCCAAAGACCATAACACTTTGGGATCGGCAAGCCACTGGCCGCCCCAGACAAAAACAGCATAAATAACCCCACCGATGATTCCTACCGTTAACAGGGGAAATCCCCACAACAACCCTAAGTGATTAATACGGTCCAGATCTCCCAGCGACGGCAGAAGGCGTCCGAGCGGTCCCGGTTTTTTATGTTTCAGAAGACGGTTCTGTATCAGAAACATCGCTCCGGCCGCCGAAGCCAGAACAAAGAGTCCTTCGCCGGCAATCGCCAATGCCAGGTGCAACGATGTAAGCCACCCCTGCCATTGGGGCGGCACAAGATTTTTATCCGTTTCCTGTCCGGCGGCGGCAATCAGAAACATCAGGATACACGGCGCAATAAATGCACCTAGTGTCCGGGTTTTTGTCCGGAATTGCAGCCCCAGATAGATGCAGGCAATCACCCAAGCGTAAATTGATAGAAAATAGCGAGATCCGAAACTACTCCATCCTTCAGAATGGATGCCACCCCAGAAAAGATTCAGCGTCAGGCCAATAAAACCGGCGGCCAAAATCCAGGTAGATATTTTGGCAAGCCTGACTTTTTTCACCACAAGAGAAAGCAGGTAACCCGCTGTCGCCAGTGAGCAGGAAACCAGAGCCACGACAAAAAATTTCATTTCGACACTAGTCAATATCCACCTCTTCGCCGCTAACGTCGAGAATAATTTGTCTTATCGCAACCTTGTCTTTTTTCCGAATTCTGTCCAGCAACCCTTCCGCCATCAATTTTTCAAACCAGATTTGACCTTTTCCCGCGTTTTTTTCCATCTTCTCGCGCAATTTCCCTAAAATATTAACGAGATCGGAATATTCTTCGCCATAGGTGGCTTCCAGTTCCTTCCGAATCTGTTTCGCCAGCGCAGGCGAATTGCCTCCGGTACTGCAGGCAATGGTCAATTCGCCCCGTTCAACCAGGGACGGTAAAATAAAATCACATTTTTGCGGGTCATCAACAATATTCACGGGAATATCTCTGGCCTGTGCATCCTGAGAAACAGCGGCATTGATTTTTTCATCATCCGTCGCTCCGATAATCATTATCGTGTGATCAGGGTATTGGCCCTCATAAAGGCCGGAGATATGCTCGATCAACCCTTCCCGTTTCATATCTGCAAGCTCCGGAACCAGTTCCGGGCTGATCACGTAAACTTTCGCCTTGCATTCCAGAAGTCTGGCGACTTTTCTGGCCGCAACTTCTCCCCCGCCGACCACGACGCATATTTTTCCGGTAATGTTCCAGAAGATAGGGTAATGCTTCAATATTTTCCTTTCTGACATGTACAGCGTGGACCTAGCTCCACTTGCGCATACGCTAGCATGAAGGGGGGCAAAATTCAAGCTGGGGATATGAAGCCGCGTTTTCGATTTGGGCTTGACAGAAAATGATCCATCCCTTAATTTGAATGACATCGGGTGGAGGCTTGTTGAGGAAACTCCCTCCGGAAATGTTCTTATCTAAAGGAAACCGACAATGATGCTTACTGAAAAAAACCTTGAAAATTATGCGGATGTCCTCCTGTGGGGGCTGGCCACAGCCAAGAAAGCCCCTTTAAAAAAAGATGAAATTGTTCTGATTCAGTATGATCTGCCGGCGCTTCGACTGGCAGAGATCCTTTACGGCAGACTGATGGGTGTGGGGGTTCACCCCGTACAGCGGATGATTGCCACTCACGGCATGGAGCGACAGTTTTACGAAAAAGCCGACTCGAAACAACTGACTTTTCTTGTTCCCGGAGAAAAAGAACTCTATAAAAATCTTAACGGCAGAATATATCTTCACGCACCCGAATCTCTGACACATCTCAAAGATATCGATCCGGCCAGGATCGGCAAGGCTATGGTTTCACGCAAACCCTTCAAGGACATTCTGAACCGACGTGAAGAGCAGAAAAAATACAGCTGGACGCTTTGCCTGCTACCCACGGCGGAGTTGGCATGTCAGGCGAAAATGTCCCTGAAACAATACACAACTCAGGTGATCAAGGGCTGCTATCTCGACTGTGAAAATCCCGTTTTGGAATGGAAATCGATTCATAAGGAGATCACCGAAATCAAGAAACGCTTAAGTTCTCTCTCTGTCAAGTATTTCGCTCTGGAATCTGAACGGATGGATTTGCGAATCGCACCGGGTGAACAGCGGAAATGGGCTGGTGTCTCCGGTCATAACGTCCCCAGCTTTGAAGTTTTCGTCTCTCCCGATTGGCGCAAGACGGAAGGCGTTTATTTTGCGAATCTTCCGTCTTTCCGCAGCGGCAACTACGTTGAGGATGTGCGCATTACATTTGTCAAGGGCAAAGCTGAAAAAATCGAAGCCAAACAGGGAGAGGAATTTATAAGAAAACAGCTGACCATGGACGCGGGAGCACGTCGACTGGGAGAGTTTTCTCTCACAGACAAGCGGTTTTCCCGGATCGACCGTTTCATGGCCGAGACGCTTTTTGACGAAAACTTCGGGGGAAAAGAAGGCAATTGCCATATCGCCTTGGGATCGTCATACAGCGACACCTTCAGCGGCAACCCGGCCAAACTGACACCGGCGCTGAAAAAGAAGCTGGGATTCAATGATTCCGCCCTTCACTGGGATCTCGTCAACACAGAACCTAAAACGGTCACGGCACATCTGACCGGCGGCGAGAAAACGGTCATCTACGACCGCGGCATATTCAAAATCTGACAAGAAGGAGGTCTTCAACATATGACCGTAGATTTCTTCTGCTGGAACAAGTGAACCACCTGCCGGAAAGCAAGGGAGTTGCTCTTGCAAAAGAAGGTGGTTTTCAACGAAAGGGATTTTTTTAAGAATCCTTTTACGATTGAGGAGATTAAAATGATTTTGGAGGGAAACAAGCCCGATGAGATGTTTAGTTTCCGCAGTCCCAGTTTCAAGGAATTGTCTCTTGAACAAGACCGTCTCACCGATGAGCATTTGATAGAACTGATGGCGAAAGAACCCCGCCTGATCCGCCGTCCGATCGTGAGGATCAACGGTAAAGTCCATTTCGGCGCTTCCATGGATACGCTTAAGAAAATTTTATAATGATTGAAGGAGAAGATCATGAACCCAAAACGGATCGCTATCATCGTCGGAAGTTTGCGCAAAGATTCTTTCAACCTGAAACTTTCCCATGCGCTCGTCAAACTGGCGCCGCCAAATTTCGCCTTCAAGCATTTGCATATCGGTGACCTGCCGCTGTACAATCAGGATGATGATGCAAACCAGGCAAAGGAAGTTCTTCGATTCAAAAATGATATTCAAGAAGCAGACGGTCTGCTCTTTTTTACGCCCGAATACAACCGATCCATTCCCGGAGTGCTGAAAAACGCATTGGATCACGCCTCCCGCCCTTACGGACAAAACGCCTGGGCAGGAAAACCGGCCGGCATATTGGGCGTTTCAGTTGGAATGATCGGTACGGCCCCGGCACAGCAGCACCTTCGAAACATCCTGTCCGCTCTTGATGTTCTGACGCTTGGCCAGCCGGAAGCCTATATCCAGGCAAAAGACGGACTGTTTGATACCGATGGTGAAATCGACGCGGACAGTAAAAAATTTCTTCAAAAATGGATGAACCGTTATGTTGCCTGGGTAAATAAATTTTCATGATGAAGCTCATAAGACATAACTTACCATTCCTGTTGTTTTCCCTTGCGCTTTGTTTTCTGCTGATGACCGGCTGCGCAAATTATGGACGGCAAGGTAAATTATCCGTGCCGGATGTGCGGCCTGGATTTCCGGCCGGTTATTTGCCATTGGATGCAGCGCCCAACAGCCTTTTTTTGCTTCCGCCGCCTCCGCCCCCCGGTTCGGCCGCAATAGGTCTTGATGAAGACATCAGCAGAAAGAGTCTGGCCTTATATGGGTCGCCGCGTTGGGTTTTAGCGGGAAGTGACGCAGATCTAAGTTTTCCTCATGCGGCCGGAACATTCTCCTGTACACTGGGCATTCCCATTTCAGAGGAGGAAACGCCTTTTCTTTACATTCTACTGCGCCGCACTATGACGGATGCCATTATTTCCACCATTCCGGCGAAAAATTATCACCGGCGAGTTCGTCCCTTTGCCGTCAATCAGGCGCCTGTTTGTCGCTACGAAAGAAAAACCGATCTGAATCAAGACGGTTCTTATCCTTCCGGCCACACAGCCATCGGCTGGGCCTGGGCGCTTATCCTCAGCGAGCTTGA
>DAOLNX010000077.1:0-14567 GCA_035416785.1 Smithellaceae bacterium
AAGAGGCCGAGCGCGTGGCCCGGCTGAAGGCGGAAGTGGAGCGCCGGAAAAAAGATGCTGCGTCTGTTTCCGAAGCGGACAATATTGACGCAGCCGTCGCGGAAATTAAAAGCCTTAACCGGCGCATTGATGAAATCGAAAGCGCGTTCAGGAAGGAATTAAATAAAGGAAAATACCGCATTGCGCAAAGATATGACGGTGAAATCGGCGGTGTGAAGCAGACATTGAAAAGCCTCAAACCGCTCGCGAAAGATGAGTTTGAAACCGAAAGCGAATACCGGGCCAGAGTGGCCAAGAGAAAAGCCGGATACGAAGAGCGGATAACCGAACTGGAAAGCGCCAAAGAGAAAGAACTGAGTGATCTGGAAAGAAGAATCAGCGATGAGCAGGCTGCGCAAACGGCGGATTTACGAAGCAACATGAAGATGCTGGCCGAAAAGGAATACACCCTCAACCCCGACGACATTGTGATGGAGCTGGGGACGTATGACGTGGAGAAACAGAGATTTCCCGTCCGCCTGAAAAACAAAACCGTCACCGAAACCGTGACGGGCAAGAAGGGCAAAAAGACGCAGGTCAGCGCCATGCGCAAACCCGGTGGGGTTTTAGTTGCGGTCAACGGCATGATTTCCCTGCCCAGGGAAGAAGCCCGCAAATTTCAGCAGGAATGGAAAAGCGGTATGGTCCGTCCCGAAGTGACAGCGCTTGCTGGCAGCGGCCAAATCAGAGGGGTTGTCTTAGCCAATGATGCCGGCAGCGACAGATTTACGTACAAGAAGGGTTGGTTCATCAATAAGTCTATGAGCGATAAACGCTTCATTGATGTGAACAGCAGCACCATGCTTGATGCCCAGACGGGGTCGGTTTATCAGATCAGCGGACGTTTCATTGATTTAGAGCAAGGGACAATGCTGGATAGAAAAAACGGAAATGTTCTTCAAATACGAGATCGTTTTCTGGATTTGAAAGACGGGACGGTTCTGTATACCCGGACCAACCTGATGTGGGCGGCAAAAGACAACGGCGCGGATATTAACTGGAGTAACGCAAAAAGCTACTGTGAAAATTACCGTGGCGGTGGATATTCGGACTGGCGGATGCCGACGCAGGATGAGCTGGCGAACCTTTATGACGAAAACAAGAAGAATCGTCATGGTTACCATATCACCGATTTAATTGAGATAACAAGGTGCTGTCCCTGGGCGTCCGAGACGCGCGGTTCCGACGCCGCCATCTTCGATTTCGAATACGGCAAGCGGATCTGGAGTCCCCAGTCCTACGACGACGACGGCCGCGCTTTGCCGGTGCGGTCGAGCAAATAGATGATTTGGTTATTGGGTTATTTGATTATTTTTTTTTGGTGCAGGGCGAAGCCCTGCCCGCCGCATTTTTTAACGTAGCGTGGCCCTCGCGTCACCTTCAGGTGATCAGGCCCGCTAAAGCGCGGCTAATAACCTAAAGGTCATACGAGCTATGTTCTATGTGATGGTGATGCGTTGAAACCTTTGAAAAAAGACCTTTGAAAAACTCATGTTGTCGTCATTCCCTTGGAAAAGGGAATCTAGAAAATTATTGATATTATTGGGTTCCCGCTTTCGCGGGAATGACGTCCCGGTCCATTTTATGTGATTTTACAAAGCTCTCGGTGATGCGGTAATCATGACCGTAGTGCGGACATTTATGTCCGCTAAAAATTTGCAGCTAAAGCTACGAGCTAGTGCGCCCAAGAGCGTATATGGACAGAGAGGTGGAAGTCCTCTTCAGGCAAGCCCTCGCCAGCCTGTGACTGAAAGCAACAGTGTCATTGCGAGACTGGGTGGAGAGCAGCAGGAGGTGAAAGTTTAAACCGCAGGACAACGAGCGCATTCGTGCCTGCAAAGCTTGACGCATCATGCCTTGTCGGCGCCTATGCGGTTCAGCGCCCAGGTGCACATTTCCCGAACTCTGATGTCCGGATTTTCGGTGATGGCCCGGTTCAGATGGGGAATGTAATCCCGGTTCAGACTGTTGCCCATGGCGCGCGCGGCATTCATCTGCCATCGCCACAGGTCGTCGGGGGATATGTAAAACATGTGTGGCCAGATTTTCTTTAAAAAATAATCCCTGTCCATGTGCAGCAGGTTCGGCAGAGCGAAGTCCGGGGTTTTGGCCGCCACACGGGGATTGATCGGTTTGACTTCCGTCATCCAGGCGGCATTGCGGGGGCATACATTCTGGCAGCGGTCGCAGCCATAGACATACAGGCCCATCGGTTCGCGAAGTTCGGGCGGCGTCAGTCCATCGCCGTAATAGGATAAAAAGGAAACGCATTTTGACGGATCAATCCGTCCTCCGCCCAGAAGAGCGCGTGTCGGACAGGCAGCGATGCAGGCATTCCGGCACCAGTCCGGGCAGCCAATGCGGACTGTTGATGGATCGGGCTCCAGTTCCGTATCCACCACCAGCGCGACCGGCAAAACAAACGAGCTTCCCCGTGCCGCGCGGGTTGCATAGAAGAGGCTGTTTTTCCCGAAGGTACCCAGACCGGCGCGAGCCGCAGCCAGCCGATGCGGCAGATTGAAGGGGACCTTTGATTCAGTGCCACCGTTCTTTAAAAACCGGCGAAAGTCTTTTATTTTCAAGGCCATACCATCTTTGGTGATCCGATCGTCGTCCAGGTAGCAGCGGCCGAAATATCTCTCGATCTGCAGGGGGAACGCTTCTTCAAAATAGGAAGAGAGCAAAACGATAATTGATTTTGCCCCGCGAAGTATGGTTTGTGGATCGGTTCCGGCAAGTAGGTTCAATCCCAGCTGTTCCGCCCAACCGTATTCTTCCTGATGCGCCAGTAAATAGTCTTTTTGAGAGACAAATGGTGATGCATCTGTGAATCCGATGTCCGCAAAGCCCAGTTGTCTGGCTTTTTCTGCGATTTCTTGCTTGGTGATCATGGTTTCTAACCCTGCTTTTCCAGAAAGATTTTACGGAAGGTCATGGGATCCTTGATGTTTTCAAACGGTTCCCTTGTGCTGCCTGTGCCCATGATCATAATCGTACCGTATCCGAGGATACGTGCAAGGATGCTTTGGTTGACGTTGATGGATTCGATTTTGGAGAGGTTCATTTCGAACGTGTTGCGCGAAATAAAGCCGGTTTTTATGATAACGCGCTTGTTGGTAATGGCAAACTCGCTTGTCCAGTATGCGATAAGCGGGGCAAGAAAGAGAGTCAGAACCCCTTTCAACGTCAAAAAGGTAATCCAGTGAAGTTTTGTTTCATATACCACATATTCGTCCCTGATCAGATTGCTGTTGACATAATTTCCCATGTTCTTTTTCTCCTTCGCTGAATTATTCCGAAAAATCAACGCCATGTGACCTGTGGTTCATTGCGTCCGGGAATCCGGTGATAGCTGTATTGCGGGTATCCCAGCATCACCGCTCCAAAACACCGATGACCCGCGGGCAAGGCCAATGTTTTAATGAGCGGTTCGTGCAGTCCTGCCGCCGCCGTAAAATAACCGGCCCAGCAGGTTCCCAATCCCCTGGCATGGGCATAGATTTCCAGATACGTCAGAGCAATGGCGCAGTCGGCTGCCGGAAAAGACAGGTCGGAGGGACTGTGCGCAACAAACAGATGCGGCGCATCCCGCAAAATGCGGTCCCGGCCGTTATCCCAGGCTAAGACAATGCGCCGGAAGCGTTTGACGACCGCATCATCCGTTATCACGGGAATCATCCTATTCATGAAGTCAATGACCATCTGGGCCAGTTTGCGGATGTCATCCGGTCCGGAAAAAACCATCCAATGAATCTGCTGCTTGTTGCTTCCGGTTGGCGCGTAACGAGCTGCATCCAGAAGTTCTTCAAGAAGTTTACGGGGAACGGGTCTGTTTTTATACCGGCGAATCGAGCGCCGGGACAGCAGAAGCTGCTTTACCGCACCGGCTTCGGGTAAAAGGTCTTTTTCAATGGGCGGGCACTCGGGAAGCGGCATGGCGGCCAGCGTTATGGCCCCGTGAGGACAGGCGGCCACACAGTGACCGCAGTTGATACAGAATTCTTCGCCGTGTTCCAAAAGGGATGGAAAGGCTTTTTTGTCGGATTGAACAATAATCTGTCCGGGACAAACCGCTACGCAAATCCCGTCACGCTTGCATTTTTTCTGATCGACGATGAAAAGTGACATGTCCATTCCCTCCTGACCGGAAAACAGCCAATGAATTTATTGACATCTATGAACGGGGATCTTGTTAAATCATCAATATAATTATTGCAATGCCTTTTTGCGATTCGCTGTTGTGATATTTGAATATTTCTTTATAATGCGCATCCTGAAAAAGAAGATGAGGATCCTTATGGCCAAACTTACCTTGGAGGAATGGACGGCCCGCGTAAAGAAAAACAAAAGCTTTACGTCCCATGCGGCGGCTATTGTAGATATTCCTGCAAAATCAGGAGAATGGGAAGATTATCCGTCCTGTATCTGTCCGCGCCTGCGTGATGTGCTGGTCAGGCGAGGGATAGACAGGCTCTACAAGCATCAGGCGCAGGCGGTGCGCTTTATCCGCAACGGTCAGGATGTTGTGCTGGTGACACCCACGGCCAGCGGCAAGACCCTGTGCTACAATCTGCCGGTTTTGCAACGCATTCTGGATGAGCCGGAAACACGCGCTCTGTATTTGTTTCCGACAAAAGCGCTGGCCCAGGATCAGATGCACGAAGCCCACAGTCTGATTACGGATTTGCAGGCCGAAATAAAAACCTTTACCTACGATGGCGATACGCCCGATGATGCCCGACAGGCCATCCGCAAGCAGGGACATATTGTCGTCACCAATCCCGATATGCTGCACGCGGGCATTTTACCGCATCACACCAAATGGCAGAAACTGTTTGTAAATTTAAAATTTGTGGTTATCGACGAATTGCATGTTTACCGCGGTATCTTCGGCTCGCATTTTGCCAATGTCATCCGTCGCCTCATTCGGATCTGCCGTTTCTACGGCGCCAATCCTGTTTTTATCTGCTGTTCGGCAACGGTGGCCAATCCTCGCGAACATGCGGAAAGGATTCTGGAGCGCCCGGTAGCCCTTCTGGACAAAAGCGGGGCTCCATCTGCCGCCAAAACGTTTGTTCTGTATAATCCGCCTCTGGTCAACCGCGAGCTGGGCATAAGGCAAAGCGCCATGACGCCCGCGCGCAAAATTGCCGCCGATCTCATCGACAATCATATTCAGACCATCGTCTTTGCCACCAGCCGCCTGAATGTGGAAGTCCTGACCAAATATCTCAAGGACAAGTTCGTCAAGTCCAAGCCGCAGGACGACCACTTTGTCACCGGCTACCGCGGCGGCTATTTGCCGAACCTGCGCCGCGAAATCGAAAACGGCCTGCGCACACGCGATGTCATGGGCGTTATCAGCACCAATGCCCTGGAACTGGGTATTGACATTGGCAATCTGGAGGCCTGCATCATGGCCGGTTATCCCGGCTCGATTGCCAGTACCTGGCAGCAGGCGGGGCGAGCCGGCCGTCGTACGGGACGCTCCCTGGCAATCTTGATTGCCCGCAGCAATCCCCTGGATCAGTTTCTCATGGAAAATCCCGATTACTTTTTTGCGCTTTCGCCCGAACACTGCCGCATTAATCCTGACAATTTGCTGATTCTTCTGCATCACATCAAGAGCGCGGCGTTTGAACTTCCTTTTGAAAAGGGGGAAAAATTCGGCGGCGAAAACCTGGAAGAATTTTTGCAATACTTGGAGGAAAAGGGCGTCTTGCACCGGACAAACGATCGCTGGCACTGGGCGGCGGAAAGCTATCCTGCGGATGAGGTGAGCCTGCGTGCCATCAATCCGGAAAATGTTGTTGTTGTCGATACCACCGATGCAGGAAACCACCGGGTGATTGCCGAAGTCGATTGGGACAGCGCTTTCACCGCCGTTCACGACGAAGCCATCTACATGATGGCTTCCCAACAGTACCATGTGGACAAACTTGATCTCACGCGCAAGAAAGCCTATGTCCGCAAGGTGGACACAGACTACTACACGGATGCCATGACCTATAGCAATGTGCGGGTGATCGATTCCTTCGACAATCTGCGGGCGGGCGGAGCCATTGTTGAGCACGGTGAAGTCCAGGTCGTGCGCAAGGTGGTGGGTTTTAAAAAAATTAAATTCTACACCTCGGAAAATCTGGGTTATGGGGATGTGAACCTGCCGGAAAAGGACATGCACACGACCAGTTACTGGTTTACCATTCCCCGTGACTGCCTGCAAAGGCTCGAATTCACGCCTGCGGAAATTATCGATGGCTTGTCCGCGCTGGCCTATACGCTGCAGCATTTATCGGCCATGTTCCTGATGGCAGACATGCATGACATCGACCGGTCGCTGGGGGACAAAAGCGGAGAATGGTTTGTCAGTCAGGGGAAAACGGGGCGCGTCATTACCTCCTTTCATCATGGACGACCAGAAATGACGTCGAATATCAGCAATATGCGTATTGATGAATTCGACCCGACCATTTTTATCTTTGATTCCTACCCTGGCGGCATTGGATTTTCCGAGTTGCTCTACCGCGAACATGCGCATCTGCTTTCGGCCGCGAAAAACCTGATTGATAAATGCTCCTGTGCCTACGGTTGTCCTTCGTGCGTCGGTCCGCCGCTGGAAGTGGGTAAATCCGCAAAGGAAATCGTGCCGAAGATCATTGATCTGGTTTTAGAAGACAGATGAGCCGCAAATGCAGTCGGAACGGACCGATACCTGTCCGCTGAGGTCAAATCATTGTGACGAATGGTTCCCGGTCTGAAATAACTATCTGCTTGCATTCAGGTTTGCGAAAAGGTGCTGTCGGTGCAAAGTAAAGTAAATATGCAAAAGAAATCCCGGGGTAAAAAGTGAGCAGACAGGAAAAAACCGAAAAGATATTTGAAACCTCTCTCAAGATTTTCGCCCGTTTTGATTACCGCAAAACGACAGTTGAAGATATTGCGAATGAACTCGGAATGACGAAAGGAAATCTTTATTTGTATGTTAAAGACAAGCGAGACCTTTACGATCAAACGGTAGCTTATGGGCTCAAACGGTGGCAGCAGAATGTTTTAGCATCGATTATCGACGCCAAAGATATTGTCGAACGTCTTGTTCTTGCGTGCAGAAAATCATATGAATACCTCAGTTGCGATGAAGGCATGCGCAAAATCGTCATCAACGATCCGGGCATATACTCTTTCTATCCGCAGGAAGATCATTTTTACGAGTAAATAAAGGAGGATTTATGTTGTCTTCACCAGGCGCAATCCGAAGGAAACAATCCCTGTTTGTGTGGGCGGTTATCGCTGTCACCTATGTTATGGTCTGGCTCATCCCTCTGTTTACCTCATACCATGGAAGCGGTGATGGAACGGAATATGCGACCCGGATACTGCGTGATCCGACGCAATTTAAATGGTACGTAATTCCCCTGTTCATCATTGTCGTCAATGCGTACGTTGAAGAATTGAGAAAAAAGAACTATTCAGGCGTTCTTGCCGGTCTTGCCTTTTTTCTGATGGATGCGTTTAATGAAATATGGAATGGTCTTTTCCATACGGCGACGGGAAAATATGCGGCAGTATGGCAATGCGGATATCCAACAGCCTATGAACCGCTCATGGGCTGGAATATCGAGATTATATTCATGTTTCTTCTGCTGGGCCTTGCAAGCACCAAATTGCTTCCCGAAGACAAGGAAAAACTGGTATTCGGCAAGATCAACAATCGCATCGCATCTGCATTCGTTTTTGCATGGATCTGCGTCATGATCGAAATCATTCTGAATCTGATCGGTGCGCTCCGCTGGAATTACTGGTGGTGGAAACCGTCATTCCCCTGGTTAATCTTCATCATCGGCTACTGGCCATTTTTCATGATTGCTTATGCCGTATATGATATGGAATCCAGAAAGAAACAGATTGCCGTCGTCGGCACCATGCTTGCGTTGGTTATTGCTTCGTTTGCGATTTTCGTTTCGCTGGGATGGATTTGACAGAATACTACAGGAATCTGCAATTCATTTAAAATAATACTTTGCTGTTGATTTCGGGGTGACGAACACCTTCTTTGTCTCTTCTGCATGATCTGTTGGATGACATCCGAGAATCCGATTGACAGGCCGGATGCTTCTTTTTTATAATCCACCTTCATTTTATGATACCGGTGGGGTTTGGCATGCTGAATCGTCTTGTAAGTATTCTCTTTTTGGTCTTTATCGCTTTGACGTCCATTCCGTTTTATTTAATGGCTCTGATGATACGCTTCGTTACTTACCCTTTTGACCGGCGTCTGCGATTCTTGCATTTATTTACCTGTTTCTGGGGATCATTTTATACATGGACGATGCCGGCCTGGCGGATTCGGGTTGAAGGCCGCGACAATGTCCGTAAAGATGCAACCTATGTGGTCGTTTCCAATCATCAGTCGCAACTGGACATTCTGGTCGCTTTCCGTCTTTTTTTTCATTATAAATGGGTATCCAAGGTAGAGATGTTCAGCGTGCCGCTGATCGGCTGGAATATGACGCTGAACCGTTACATAAAACTGAAACGGGGCGATAAGGAAAGCATTGCCAGAATGCTGAAAGAATGTGAGATGCATCTGGATGAGGGAAGTTCCATTTTTATGTTTCCGGAAGGCACACGCTCTCCAGATGGAAAAGTGAAAGACTTTAAACTTGGCGCGTTTGAATTGGCATTGAAGAAGAAAGTTCCGATTTTGCCGGTTGTCGTCAGTGGGACGAACAAGGCCCTGCCCAAGTACAGCATGAATTTTACCGGTTTGCAGAAAATTTACATAAAAATCTATGAAGAAATACCCTATTCGGCATTTGCCGGTTTAACGGCGGAGGAAACGGCGCAAATGGTGCGTCAATTTATCATCGAGAAGTTGCGGACAATCGATGAATACACCCTGGGGAATGGGTGATGGACAAATTTTAAATGATTACGGTATTGTTGGGTGATGCAAGGCAAGAGGGTGAAGCATGAAATCGATTGATAAATTAAAACGCCTGACTGGCGAAACCGATGTGCCAACGATCACCGGCAAGCCGGGACCGGGACCTGCGTCTGCCTCTTCGGAAAAACAGGCCAGGATTGATGATCTGCGCCGTCGTATGGACAATATCGATGTCCGGGCGGCGCGAAGCAGGGCTATGCAAGATGAAAAACGAACACGTGGCAATCGCGGGCTTTCTGAAATTCTGAGCGGCGAGGAAATCATAAACGAACATGGATCATTTTTTCTGCTCAGCGATGCGGTGCGTGGCGCAAGTCGCCACGGACACCGGAATCTTTACGAGGTGTCTGAATTTGATATGACGGCGGCGGGCATGCTGGCCAATAATCCTGTTCTGGGCGATTACTTACCGAAGGATGCCCTTTTTCTGGATACGGAAACTACGGGACTTTCCGGCGGTACGGGCACGATGGCCTTTTTAATCGGTCTGGGCTGGTTTGAGGAGGGACATTTTCAGGTTCGTCAGATTCTGGCGCGCGATTTTAGCGAAGAGAAAGCAGCGTTGGCCTATCTGAAAGAAATTGCTGCGTGCAAAAAGTTTCTTGTGACTTTCAACGGCAAGGCTTTTGATGTCAATCTGTTGGCGACACGGTTTATCATGAATAGAATTATCAGTGATATTGAGATCTTACCTCATTTGGACTTGCTGCATCCGTCGCGCCGCCTTCTTGGACATCGTCTGGAAAACTGTCGCCTGGCTACGCTGGAATCGGATATTCTGGGTGTCCGCCGGGAAGGCGATATTCCCGGATGGGAAATTCCCCAGCGCTATTTTGACTGGTTAAGAAGACGGGATCCCCGCCTGCTTGCCGACATCTTTGAACACAATCGTCTGGATGTCCTATCGATGGCCACGCTTACCGCGCATCTGATTGAAATATTGAATGCACAGGCCGACCTGTTTCACCATATGGATGATTATCTGGCGGCGGCGCGTCTTTTCCTGCAACGCAATCACCCAAAAGGCGCGGAAAAAATACTAGACGGCTTCCAGAGCCATTCCTGTTCGGATTTTTCTTCTCCATCGAAAAAAAAGCTTGCGCAGTTATACAAGCGAACCGGAAGAATAGCGGAAGCGGCGCATCTTTGGGAACAGATGTCTGCTTGCGAACCTGTTGAATATTATGCGGTATCGGAATGGGCCAAGTATTTGGAGCACCATGACCGGAATTATCGCCGGGTTAAGGATGTGATTGAAAAAGCGCTGGGCGGTGAAAATGCTTTTTCCATTGATCAGAAAAACGCTCTCGAACATCGTCTGAAACGGATTCACGGTAAATTACAGAACTTGCCGTAACATTCCTTTTCACTTCAAGGAGAAAACCATGACCTTCATACGCACGCCTTTCATGGTCATCCTGTTTTTCTGCCTGATTCTGGCGACACCGTTTTGGTGGACTCCATTATCCGCCGCACAATCTCCATATTTCCGCATTACGGTTATTGATCGGGAAACGGGGCGCGGCATTCCGGCTGTCAGGCTCCAGACGGTCAGCCGTGTACAATACTGGACCGACAACAATGGCGTCGTCGCGTTTCATGAACCGGATTTGATCCATCAGAAAGTTTGGTTCACGGTAGAAACCCACGGCTATGTTTGCGAATCGGAATCCATGGGAATTCCAGGGGTTGCTCTCAATGTCGAGCCGGGAGGCAGTGCCACCATTACCATGAGGCGTATCAATCTTGCCAAGCGTCTGTACCGCATGACCGGTTCCGGCATGTATCGCGACAGTATTCTGTTGGGGGATAAGGTGCCGCCTATTCCGGAACCAGGCAAGGTCCCCGTCATGGGACAGGATGGCGGAGACATGGTGCTCTTTCATGGACGATGCCACTGGCTTTGGGGAGACACCTCTATTGCACGCTTTCCTCTGGGGATTTATCAAAGTGTTTCCGCCATTTCGGATTTGCCGGAAAAAGGAGGCCTCGACCCGGATCAAGGGGTAATCCTGCGCTACCTGCGCAACAAAAACGGCGATATTCGATCGGTGATCAACAAGAAGTTTGAGGGAGGCAAGGCCGACTGGTACTCCAGGCCAAGAGTGGCCCTGGATAAAGAAGGCAGGGAGCATTTCCTGACAGAATATATTCGGGTCAATGCCGCCATGGAACCTCAAGAGAGAGGGCTCTTGGAATACAACGAAAAGACAGGATTTTTCGATCAAGTTGCCCAATATGCCGATCATCCTGCATTTGCCGGCCACGATGGAGGATCTGCTCTGTTTCGTCACACAATAAAGGGAAAGGAGTATTTTTATGCGCCGGGTCCTTTTCCCGACATCCGGTATCCGGCGGACTATGAACTCCAGAGTAATCTGGGTATGCGGGAAGCCTTTACCTGTCTCAAAGAGGGGCTTCGGTTTGACGGTTCCGCCTCGCAGCTTGACCGGGACCCGAATGGACAATTACGCTGGGGATGGAAAAAAAATACCTCACCTGTCGCTTTTATGCAGATGAATCGCCTGGTCAAAGATGGCCTGATGAGGAATGCAGAACGCTGGTATTCGCTTTATGACATCGACACAGGGAAGTCCGTGATTCCCCATCAGGGATCGGTTTACTGGAATTCCTATCGCAAACGTTGGATCAGCATCTTTGCCCAGCTTTTTGGCGAGACACTTGCGGGAGAGATCTGGTACAGCGAAGCGGACACGCCTCAGGGCCCCTGGGTTTATGCAAAAAAAATTATTACCCACAAGTGGAAGGATCAGGATAGTTCCTACTATCTGCCTGCGCCGATTCCGGAATTTGAAAAAAACGCGGGACGAACGATTTATATCAAGGGTTCTTTTTCCGCCTTTTTGGGCGAAATGAAAACAGCCGTTCCCCGTCACGACTATAACATTATGGTTTATCAGTTGGAGCTGGACGATGTCCGCTTATTTTTACCTGTGCCTGTTTATCAGGACAAAAGCGGATTGGGTGGATATGGAACCAGTAGGGATATAAAACGGTCAAAACTTGATCTGGCCTGGTTTGCCTTTGACCGATTTGCACCGGGAACTATCGCTGTTTATCAAATTCAGGATGAAAATGGCATTCGTCTGACGACGGAATCCGTGAAAAACGGCAGGAAAGTTTTTTATGCTCTGCCTGCCGATGATCAATATCCTGCCCCGGTGCCACGGAAAGAAGAGCAAAAAGAAAGAAGCGCGGAAAAAGACTCTTCCACCGTCTTGGCGGTCTCTGAAGTCCAAAAAATGAAAGGTCTTGATATTATTGATATTCCATCTATTCGACCTGTTGCGCTTTACGAATTTGCGCATTCGGACGGCAAGCGTCATTACAGCATCAATGCCTCCTGGCAAAAAGAAGGTTATGTCCGGCAGATAAAGCCACTTTGCCTGGTCTGGCCCAGCCCAATTCTGTTCAACCCGTATGGAAATACGGACATGAGATTATGGTAATGCTGGTCTGCCGTCCAATTCTCTATAGTGCGCGGTTTCAGGCCCGTAACAGAATTGATTCATTGTTTTTTTAGGGTGTTTGGGCCGGTTTGGCGATTTCCAGAATCTTATCCACGTTAAAAATGCGCTTTTCCCGGCGTTCCAGACAGAAAGCCTCCATGCCAAGATAGGGGTAACCTTTGTATTCCATGTTCCCCATAAAAAGCGGGCGTACAGTGCGACGGCATTTTTCGTCCTGACTTTTCAGATAGAGAATTTCAAGATATTTCTCTTCCTGAATGGCGATTTCGATCATTTTCATTTTGTCGTCGCGACTGAACTTTCTGGCGGCCTGCGCATATTGCATGCCGGTGAGAAATTTTACCACCTGCCAGTCCATCAAAATCGAATTTTTTTTCAGCGGCTGTTTGAGCACAATCCCGTCCAGCGTGGTGCAGCGTGAGAGCGCCACATACATCTGGCCGTGTGCAAATGTGCCCGATCCCACATCGATTACTACGTTTTCAAAGGTTTTTCCCTGGCTTTTGTGAATCGTAACCGCAAAAGCCAGTCGCACCGGATACTGTCGGAAAGATCCGACTTCTTCAGAGGCCAATTCGTTATTCTTCAGATAAAACCGATAGATTTTCCAGGTATAGGGAGAAATACGCGCTGTGTCCCCATTGTCCAAATCTGCCACGATTACCTCTTCGCCTTCGTCATCGCGCTCAAATTTGCGGATTTTGCCGATCGTGCCGTTGATCCACTGAGCGTAAGCATCATTGTTGAGCAGCATAATTTGCGCGCCTTTTTTCAGCTTTAACTCCACGGCCGTCGGCAGGTATTCTCTGCCGAAATCTCCTTCGATTTGGCCTTTGGCTTTCCAGAGTTTGCCGGGCAGCTCCGTCAGGCGCTTTTCATTCACCGCGTCAGCTAAAGCGTTGGTGCTGGTCAAATAAATATAGAAGGTTTCCGCAGGTGCTTCAAAAAGCGGATTACAGCGCTGATTGAACAGGGTCAGATCATCATCCGTTACGGAGCGGTTGCGGATCGTGTTGAGCAGGCGGACAAACTCATCATCTTTCTGTCGATAGACTTTTTCCAGTTCAACGTATTCGACCGTTATCTGACTGAATACCTTTGCACTGAAAAAATACGGTGTTGGATAATGGCTTTTAAAAATATCGCGTTCCGCCGACGAAACCACAGGCGGCAACTGATACAAATCGCCGATGAAAATCATCTGCACGCCGCCAAAAGGCAGTTTTTCGTCGGGACCGTTGAATCGTAAAAATTTATCGATACAGTCGAGCAGATCGGCCCGCACCATTGACACTTCGTCAATGACAATTGTAGTCAATTTTTTATAAAGCGTCGGCCGGTCCTTATCGGCTTTCTTTTTTCGTTTAATGGCTGCGGGCGTTACATTTGGTTTGAAATGAAAAAAAGAATGAATGGTTTGACCTTCGATATTGACCGCTGCCACGCCCGTCGGCGCCAGAATAACCGCTTTTTTCTTTGTGGAATCGCGGAAATATGAAAGAAGAGTTGATTTTCCAGTGCCGGCCCGCCCGGTAATCAGGACGTGGCTTTGCGTTCCTTCCATGAGCGTAATTGCCCGCTGGAATTCCGGGTTCATGTCGATTTCAACAGGCTTGGTTGTTTTGTTCATGACTTTGCGCCGCCATTCATCAAAGCATCCAGCGGGCTTTTCGGCGCATGGGACATGTCGCGCAGCACATGCGTATAAATCATTGTTGTTTCCACGTTTTTGTGGCCGAGCAATTCCTGCACTTCCCGGATATTGACCCCGTTCATCAATAAATGCGTTGCAAAACTGTGGCGAAGGGTGTGAACTGAGCCATGTTTCGGAATGGCGGATTTTTTAATGGCCTTCTTAATCATCTCCTGGATAGCCGAATCGCCGATATGGTGGCGCCGGACTTTGCCGGAACGAGGATCAACCGAAAGCTTATTCGCCGGAAAAACATACTGCCATGCCCACTCTTTGCCTGCGTTGGGATATTTCCGTCCAAGGGCGTCGGGAAGATGGACTTCGCCGTAGCCGCAGGCAAGATCACTTTCATGCAGTTTTTTCACTTCGGTTAAATGATTCTTTAATTGCTCTTTAACCG
>DAOLNX010000078.1:0-13054 GCA_035416785.1 Smithellaceae bacterium
GTTTGGCTCCCACGCCATTGGCGTAAATGGTCATCAGCATGGCTTTGCCATAGAAAGGGCTGTCTCCCAGGTCTTTCATTTCGCCAAAAGCACAAAGACGCGCCTTTTCCGGATCGGCTTCCTCATAAAAACCATAGTATAGATTATAGGAATTGCAATCCTTCAAGGCCTTTGCGTTCCTGACGGTTGGCTGGTCGGCGGGAGGATACGAAACATTTTTTACCCGTTCGCAAATCTTTTGCCATTGCACCTGTGGTGGTTTTTCAGCCACGGCCGATAAAACCGAAACCGTTAGGCAGACCATGATGACCAGAAGAATTTTTAACGACGTATGGAGAATCATATAATATATCCTTGAAGGATATTCCTCAGAACATCCTGTTCAATTTGGATATTTTTTATCTTATCTGGCTGAAAAAGAAAAGAAAGAATCAGTGAAAATATGCTATAGAGTGCCAAAAACCATTTAGCAGCGATATGCTTATTCCGCATGGACATTCATTACATTCCCAAAACATCAAAAAGGAGCATCATGAAAGCAAAGATGATCATTTTCATAGCGGCATTGATCACATTGATTCCTTTTTTCTCACTCGCTCAGAACAATTTTACCAGGCCAGACACGATTATCGGTTCTCTGACCAGAGGTATTCAGGGTCTTCGGATTGACGGCACGCCGGGCCTGCTCACCGTCTATGGTGAAGAAGCTTTTACGATTCTAACCGACGACAAGGGACGGTCCTTGATTGCCGCCGCCACCTACGGCAAGGGAAGAATTGTTGCAATGACACACGGGGACTGGATAGCTGAAAAACACATTGCCACTTCCGATAACAATCCGTTCATAGGCAACATTTTTACGTGGGCGGCTTCGGATAAGAAAAAAATCAAGGTTTTCTCAAGAGAAGTGAATTTCAAATACAAGTTTCATCACATTCCCCATCTTCAGTTTGATAAGGCGGATCAATTTCCGGCTAATTTATCTCAGTATGATCTCATCTTAATAGATTTCACGGCGAACGGTCGTCCGGAAGCTTTTGACGGCTCCACGCGAGAAGCCCTGAAGAAATATGTGGCCGATGGCGGCGGCATCATTTGTTTTGCGTTGGGGTGGGTTTATATGAGTTATGGCGAAGGCAAAACCGGCAAAAGTCTTGCAAAAGATTTTATCGGGAATATTTTTCTGAATGATTTTGGTCTTGTTTTCAACGAAGAATTTACCGGCAATCAATTTCAGCTGTCTCAATCCGTCGGTAACAAGAATCACCCGTTGCTTCTGGTAGAGAAGGTTTCAGAGATTATCGAGAAAAGAAAAAAAATATCCGTTCATGATCTCAATAATCTGCTGACGACTATTCAATCCTATAAGGGCCGGTTTCCCTTCCAGGACAAAATACTGCAAAGATTTGAAAAGTATTATGATTCCTTCGCCGGCAGAAGATGGATATCTGTAAATCATCCCTTAACGTCCGCGGATGCCCCTTTCGTATTGACGCTAACGATGTTGAACATGCTATACCAGTCCGCGCCCGAAAGTAGAGTATCAAAACTCAAGGATGCAGATGTTTTTCCAGGTGATATTGGGTCAATGGCCGACGAAGCAGAAAAAAGTATTCAATTTGATTTATCCGGCATTCGCTGGCAGAGCACAGGACTCTACGCACCGGCGGGCAGAATTGTTTCCTTTACCATAGACAAAAGCATCCGGAATGCCGTCCGGATAAGAATCGGAGCTCATTCCGATATTCTCATTCCCTTTGATGATAAATATCGAAAAGAGTTTAAACGAAGTCCGGACATCTCCCAAACAAAAATTCTGGACGCAGCACAAACATTCATCACTTCTCCCTATGGGGGGTTGATTTACCTGGAAAAGATCGGAAAACCGGAAAACAGGGTTATTGACGTCCGGATTAACGGAGCTGTGCAGGCTCCGCATTTTCAACTTGGGAAAACGCGCATGAAAGATTGGCAGGAAAATATTCGATATTATGATACGCCTTGGGGGGAACTGGAGGGTGAGCGACTGATCATCACTTTTTCTTCCGATATCCTCAGGAGGATTGATAATCCTGAAAAACTGATGCGATACTGGGATAAGGCCTTGAGTTTTTATGCGGAACTTCAGCAGGAGCCGCCGATAAATTATAAGGAAAGATTTGTGCATGATGTGCATCCCAAGATCGGCTGGCTGCATGCGGGCTATCCGATTGTTATCAACCGGCAGGTCAGTGAATATACGGCGGGACTCGTGCCGTTGGATAAGGGAAAGGATAACGATATCTATCATGCCGCATCCTGGGGCCATTTACATGAGCTGGGGCATAACTGCCAGAGGCCGGAATGGACATTTGACGGTACAACGGAAGTAACGGTTAATTTGTTTACGCTTTATGTTACGGAGAAAATGGATGGAACAACGCCGGTTGAAAATCAATGGCACAAAGACGGCTGGCCCAAACTGAAAAAATACATTGCCAACGGATCTCCTTTTGAGGAGTGGAAAAAAGATCCTCAACTTGCTTTGGAAACGTATATTCTTTTACAGAAGGACTTCGGATGGGACGCGTTCAAGAAAACATTTGCTGCTTATCAGAAGCTCACGCCGGCGGAAAAACCCAAAAATGACCAGGAAAAAAGAGATTTGTGGGTTATCATGTTTTCCAATACCGTTCAAAGAAATCTGGGACCGTATTATCGGAAAATCGGCATGCCTGTGTCGATGAATGCACTAAACCAGGTCAGGAAATATCCTGTCTGGATGCCTGCCGGTTTATAATAACCTTAAGGCGAAGACGGTTTCATTCCCGGATTCGGTATTATTTGATCAATGCAAAATCATCATACATGGAGTTCGGGGGTATGGAATGACGCCAAACTTTCCAATGAAACGGAAAATGAAAGCCGGTAAGCAGAAATTCTTGCTTGCGCTGAAATTGCATTGCACATATACTGCGGAAAGCCAATACGGCATCTAAAGTTATCCTGAGGAGGAGATTATGAAAAAAGCACTGATTTTTGGCATAGCGATTTTTATGGTTGTTGCTTTCTCCGGCATTGCGCCGGCGGAGGATCCTTCCATTGTCGGCATCTGGTCCATGCCTGCTTTGAAGGGCAAGGACAAGGGCAAGGAGAGGGCGCAGGTTGAAATCTTTGCAAAGGATGGTGTTTATTATGGAAAGATTGTGAAACTTTCCCTGTTACCTGCAAATGCGCTCTGTCGTGGCTGTAAGGATGAAAAACAAAACAAACCGCTTCTGGGAATGCAGATACTTGAAAACCTGAAAAAAGAAGCAGGCAGATATGTGGAGGGGAAAATTTGTGATTTTGACGAAGGCAAGGAATATAAATGTATGCTGACCCAGATAACCCCGGACAAACTGATGGTGACGGCGAGCTGGTTCGGCTTTAAGGAAAGCCATTACTGGACGAGGATTAAATAGATTTGAATCATCTTTTCCACCGTGCAGCAAGAAGCTTGACATGGCTTATAATTTGTGCCAGTTTTAAATCAAATAATAAACGGAGGAGTACAAAAAATGAAAACGAAATTGGGGTTTTTGTTGGGGATCATCGCCGTTGCTTTTTTTGCCGCAAGCAGTGTGTGGGCGGCTGATCCGATTGTGGGCAAATGGAACACCATCGACGACGAGACGAAGCAGGTAAAATCCATTGTGGAAATTTACATGAACGGCGGGAAAGCGTATGGCGTCGTACGGCAGTTGACGCGTCCGCAGGATAAAGGCAAGCTTTGCACCAAATGTGAAGGCGCCGACAAGGGAAAGCCGATTGAAGGCATGATCATTGTCAAGAACATGTCAGATTCAGGGTCGGAATGGGAAGGCGGAACCATTCTGGATCCTTCCAAAGGCAAGGAATATAAGTGCAAAATCAAAGCGGTTGACGGTGGCAGCAAGCTTCATGTCAAAGGTTGCATTTCCATTTTGTGCCGCACACAGGAATGGGTTAAGGCTAATTAATTCATCCAGGCGGGATGCCGGATACCCGGAAATTCCGACTGACTGTGAAACAAAAATCCCTCTCCAATCCGAAAAGGTTGATGGAGAGGGTTTTTTTTGGTTTGTTAAATATTTTTGATAAAGACAAAGTGACTATTCTGGCTCCTATGGGAATTGCCCTTCTGGGGTATCGCAAGGGTGATATGATTGAGTGGAAGGTTCCCTCGGACGTCAAGAAAATCAGAGGCGATGAAATCATCTACCAACCGGAGGCGTCGGGAGATTACCATTTGTGAACAAACATGAAAACAAGGCATCATCCTTGCTTGTACGATTGTGAAATGCTCATACTTTTTCGAAGGATTTGAAAAAATGATTGCCATTATTGACTATGATGCCGGAAACATTAAGAGTGTGGAAAGGGCGCTGCATTATCTCGGACAGGAATTTGTCGTTACGGATGATACAAAAATGTTAAATAATGCATCGCATGTGATTTTTCCGGGTGTCGGCGCGGCAGGTACGGCCATGGCATGTCTGAAGCGGAAGAGTCTGGACCAGTGTGTCAAGCTGTGTTTTCAAACTGGAAAGCCTATTCTGGGCATCTGCCTGGGAACGCAGATAATTCTTGACGCAAGCGAAGAAAATGCCGTCGACTGTATCGGTTTGGTTCGAGGCGTAACCAAACGCTTTCCCCGTCATTTGTCGGTCAATGGGATGGCTCTGAAGATTCCTCACATGGGGTGGAATACGGTTTCTTTCAAACGAGAGCACCCAGTCTTTGCGGGGATCGAATCCCAAGCCGAATTTTATTTTGTCCATTCCTATTATCCTTCGCCCTCCGACGAGACAGTGGTTTTGGGGACAACGGATTACGGCATCACGTTTTGTTCGGCGCTTGGTCTCAAAAACCTGGTAGCCGTGCAGTTTCACCCCGAAAAGAGCGGCCGGCCGGGGCTGCGGATTCTGCAAAATTTTTGTACCTGGAGCGGAGCATGATATCGAAAAGAATCATTCCTTGCCTGGATGTCCGGGATGGAAAACTGACCAAAGGGATTAAGTTTCAGGGGAATGTGGATATTGGAGATCCGGTGGAAGCGGCTCGCGAATATTATGAGCAGGGTGCAGATGAAATCGTTTTTTACGACATTACGGCGTCATCCGAAAATCGCGACATCATGATTGATGTGGTGCGAAGAGTTGCTGAAACCATTTTCATTCCCTTTTCCGTCGGTGGCGGCATTCGCTGCCTTGAAGACATGCGCAAAGTCATTGGAGCCGGTGCGGAAAAAGTCAGTGTCAATTCGGCGGCGGTACGGGAACCGGATATTATTTCCCAAGGTGTGAAAGCTTTTGGAAGTCAGTGCATTGTGCTGGGAATGGATGTGAAAAAGGTGGAGGTTTGCGGGCAAACGCCGTCCGGATATGAAATCGTCATTGAAGGCGGGCGAAAATATACCGGCATGGATGCTCTGGCATGGGCAAAAGAGGCGGAACGACGAGGAGCGGGAGAAATATGTTTAAATTCCATTGATGCAGACGGCATGCAGAACGGTTACGAGATAGAGCTCACCTCATTGATTTCCGACAATGTTTCTATTCCCGTCATCGCATCCGGAGGAGCGGGACATCCTGAACATCTGGCGGATGTGCTCACTCGGGGGAGAGCTGATGCGGCGCTCGTCGCATCCATGGTGCATTACCGAATCTACACCATTTCCCAGATCAAGCACTACCTTTTTGGTTGTTCCATCCGCACGAGGATGTTCTGGTAGCTTTCAAAACGGATTTCATACAACATTCTGCTTGACGAAAATTTATTTGTATTCTTTAAGTCAGCATATTTTATGTTATAATTTTACCATTTTTTACTGAAATCAGGAGGCTTATCAAAGTGGATGCAAAAAGATATGAATTAAATGTCCAGCTGGCGCAAATGCTCAAGGGCGGTGTCATCATGGATGTCACCAATGTCGAGCAGGCGAAAATTGCGGAAGAAGCAGGCGCCGTTTCCGTCATGGCGTTGGAGCGGGTGCCGGCGGATATTCGTAAAGACGGCGGCGTGGCCCGGATGTCCGATCCGGCCATGATTGCTGAAATTAAAAAAAGCGTTTCCATTCCGGTGATGGCGAAGGCAAGAATCGGTCATTTTGTGGAAGCACAGCTTCTGGAAGCGTTAAGAATCGATTATATTGATGAAAGCGAAGTTTTGACACCGGCGGATGAAGAGTGTCATATTGATAAAACAAAATTTTCGATTCCCTTTGTTTGTGGCGCTCGCAACTTGGGTGAAGCCTTGCGGAGAATTGCCGAGGGTGCCGCAATGATTCGAACGAAGGGGGAAGCCGGAACAGGCAATGTTGTGGAAGCGGTCCGCCATATGAGAACTATGAACCGCGAAATCCGGCAACTGATGCAGATGCCGGTGGAGGAAGTCACCGGATTTGCCAAAGCAAATGGTCTGCCATATGAACTGGCGCTCAGGGTCAAGGAACTGGGAAGGCTACCGGTAGTGAATTTTGCCGCAGGTGGCATTGCTACACCCGCCGATGCGGCTTTGATGATGCAGCTCGGTTGTGACGGTGTTTTTGTCGGCTCAGGCATATTCAAGTCCGCCGATCCGGCGAAACGTGCGCGTGCAATTGTCAAGGCGACTGCCTATTTCAACGATCCGCAAAAGGTTTTGGAAGCTTCCATGGATTTGGGTGAAGCAATGCCGGGCCTGGAAATCGGTCAGATTCCCCCCGAACAGATTCTAGCCAAGCGTGGTTGGTAGGTTCAAAAATTGGTGTGTCTGGTGAGAGGGCGAAAGGAAATGATCGGCGTTTTGGACTTGCAGGGCGGTGTTCACGAACATCTGGACCATCTGGAAAGACTGGACATTCCTTATAAGCGGGTCAAGCATGCGGAGGATCTTGAACATCTGGCCGGATTAATTATTCCTGGCGGTGAAAGCACCTGCTTGGCGCGGCTGCTGTCTATCTTTCGCATGAAAGAAGTCATTATCCGTCATGCCCGGCAGGGCATGAAAATCTGGGGAACTTGCGCCGGAGCTATTTTACTGGCGGACAAGGTGAAGGGAGAAGAAGCCTGTCTTGGTCTGATCGATCTGGAAATCGAACGTAACAGTTTTGGAAGTCAGTTGGATAGTTTTGTAAGCAACGCACGCATTCCCGATATCTCCGACGATCCGATTCCCCTGACGTTTATTCGCGCGCCCAAAATTCTTCATGTCGGGAAAGAGGTTCGTATTCTTCTTCAAATGAACGGTTTCATTGCCGCCGCCGAAAGCAACGAAATATTGGCAACGGTTTTCCACCCCGAACTCACCGGATGTCTGGCGCTGCATCGCTACTTTGCCGCGAAATGCGGGCTGAAAATGTCCTCAAAAGCGCAAACGGCAAGTGAAAACTGGGAAAACGTCAGCTGGATGAAACTGGCGCGGATTGGATAATTGTCATGGATCATAAATGGAATGATATTCCTTGCGAAATTTCCCGGACAGGGGTAAGAAAACATTATGGATGTTAAATTTATTAATCCCTTTCTCAACGGCGCCATGGAAGTCATGGAGAAAATGGCCAGCACCAACCCGGTTCCGGGCAGACCTTATGCCAAAAAGACGGACAAGGCCTATGGCGATATTTCGGGCATCATCGGAATGACGGGCGATGCGACCGGATCTCTGGCCATCAGTTTCAGTGAGAAGTGCATTTTGAACATTGTCACGAAAATGCTGGGTGAATCCTATACGGAGATGGATCGCACGGTATTTGACGCCGTGGGAGAGCTGACCAACATGATATCCGGCTCCTCACGGAAAGCGATGGAAAAGCAGGGCCTGAAGGTTTTTGCGGCTATTCCGACCATTGTTTTCGGCCGGCAGCACACGATTTACCACGTCATCAAAGGGCCCAGCATTGTTATTCCTTTTGAAACGGAAGCAGGCCAGTTTGTCATCGATGTCTGTCTGAAATCCAATATGCCCGCAAATCGGGAAGAAGCGCCTCTGGCAACCAAATCCCCTTTTAATCCTTCGATTTTTGAAAAAACGATTCCCGCCAGGGAAGCGCCCGCGAAAAAAGTCACCGTTATTCCCCCCCCGGTTGAAAAACCAACCATTATCCGTTCCGCACAGCCATCAAATGCCGGCTTTGGTTCTGGCGATCAGCATCCGGCAATGTTCAGCAAATCTTCCGTGCCCGATGAGGCATCGGATGTGCTTAAAGAAAAAATTCAAAAAGATCTGGGTAAGGCTGACGTTCCCATCGAACATCAAAACGCGGCCGAACGGATTGCGTATTTAAGAAAAGTTCTGGCGGAAACCAATGCCACACGCGATCAGATTATGAAACAAATGAAAGAACAGCCTTTCATGGAATACAAGCAGAGGCAACGTTATAAAAACGCCATTCCAGCCTATGACGCAAAAATCCGGAGGCTGAAACTAGATATTTCCGCGGCGGAAACGATCTTGAATATGACCAAGGAAGAATTGGAAAATCCGACGATCAAACCGCACTTTCAGCATTATCCCAACAAAGCAGATAAGTAAAACGGGCGTTGATTTGTGTCCGGACCATCTCCCATCCCTATCATCGAAAAAACCTTTTTTGCCGCCTGGAGTCATTGGGGCGGCCTTCATGGCCCACTTTATTCCAGTGGTTCAGTCTGTTCTCTGAAGACGGGCATTGCGTCTGCCGATCTGAACATGGCGTGGAACGAAAAGCCTTTGAGGAAGGATGACCGTTTTCATCTTCGGATTATTAAAGAGGATTTCCAGAGGGCTGGCTTGCCTTTCTGGTGGTGGGTGTTTCCCCATGCTCAAGGGCCATTCACGAGTGCTCTTCTTCAGGAGGAAGGTTTTTTTCTGGTGGAAACCATTCCTTGTTTTTTGGCCGATCTGGCGATACCCCCTGTTGTCTCCATTGCTGTAGATTCGGTGCGGATCGTTCCGGTACACCATGAGGAAAATCTTCGCCTGTGGGAGGATGTTTCTTTTCAAGCTTTTGATTTTCCTGTAAATACTAGAAACCAATACCGGAAGTTTCTGGATGCTCTCGATCTGGCCCAAGGTGCGCCACAGGTATTGTTTCTTGCCTTTTTCGATGGAAAACCGGTGGCGACGGCAATGTTGTTTCTGGAAAAGGATGCGGGCGGCATCTATTTTGTTTCGACTCTTTCGAAATACAGGAGACAGGGCATTGGTCTGGCTGTGACTCTGGCTGCTATGGAAAAAGCCAGACGGGCTGGCGCTCGCTATGCCACCTTGCAGTCTTCCCCGGAAGGTCTTTCTGTTTACCAGCAGGCCGGATTTCGGGAATACTGCCGGGTGCAGGTTTACAGGGTTTAAATATCCTATTCGGAATCATATGCGTTTTGTCGAAAACGCTTTTATTTCAATATCCTTTTTGCTTGTAGGAGAGACGAGATGAGAATCAATAAAGAAATTGCGGTGGAACCGGATCAGACGTTTGTCGTTGATCGTCTGCGTCCTGAAGATGCAAAAGGCGTGGCCCATCTGTTTTATGCAGAATATGGCCCTTCCTATCCCATTGAAACATTTTATTATCCTGAGCGAATCATCAAAGAAAATAAAGACGGAAATATTTATTCTGTTGTCGCACGCACACCCAAAGGAGATATTATCGGACACGGAGCCTTATACAGAAGCTCTCCCCACTATCAGAATCTTTATGAAATCGGGCAATGTATTATCCTGCCGGATTACCGCAACACTTTCGCTGCTTACAAGATCAATATGTTCGCGGCGGAAACCCTCACAGGTATGACCCAGCCGGATGGTCTGTTTGGAGAAGCCGTCACGCACATTACCGCCACACAGAAGTTTTCGGCTCTTGTCGGAATGAAGGATGTGGCATTAGAAATGGACCTGATGCCTGCCGAAGCTTATGAAAAATCCCGCGTCGCCCAGGGGCGCGTCTCCTGCCTCATTTTGTTTAAGTCCTTCAACGACCGTTCTTCTGAAATATTTGTTCCGTCGCGGTATGCGAAAATTACTGAATATATTCTTGGAGATGTGAATGTTTCCCGGATCATCAGGCCGTCAATGGACAAAGTACCTGCAAAAACCGAAACCCGCATGACCAGTCGGTTTTTTCCGTTTGCCAGAGTTAAAAGAGTCAATATGATCAGCGTGGGCGCTGATTTCAGATCTGTCCTGTCCTTCTTGGAAAAAGAGGGTAAAAAAGAAAAATGCTTGGTGTTTCAGTTTTTCTTGAATTTGAGCGAGCCCTGGGTGGAGACCGCCGCCGAAATCCTCAGAAAAAAAGGATATTTCTTCGGCGGCCTGATTCCCAGGTGGTTTGATGCCGATGGTTTGCTGATGCAAAAAGTATTGACGCCGCCGGACTTTAAAGCTCCCCGGCTCCATTCGGCAAAAGCCAAAAAGCTCTTGAGGTATGTTCACTCCGACTGGCAAGACCTGCAGGGATGAGTCTCGATCCTATTTTATCCTGGCATTGATAAATGAAACAAATTCATCAATGGTCTTCACCTTGTCTGCCGTGCAATCGGAGAGGTCTAAATCATATTGCTTTTCCGCTGCGGCCAAAATCGCCGGTAAATCAATAGAATCAATGCCTTGTTTCAAAAGGGGTACGTCATTTTTTAATTTTTTGATTACTTTTTCTTCTACTCCGACTTTTTTCATCAGATCAATAACTGCCGCCGCTGTAATTTCTTTCATAATTCCTCCTTTTTCCCTTCAAATTGTTTTCGCAACCGGAAACGCTGAATCTTTCCGGTTCTCGTCTTGGGTATTTGAGCCACATAGTTGATTTGCACAGGGCACATATAACCGGGTAGTTGATTTAAGACATGTCCCCGGATTTGTCTGGTTAAATCCGGATCTTCCTGATAACCGGGAGAAAGAACCACATAAGCCATGGGTTGCAAAAGCCCTTCCATTTTTCGGCTGGTGACGGCGCATTCGAAAACGGCTGGATGGCTTCGCATGGCTTCTTCAACTCTGACGGGAGATACCCAGGCTCCTCCGACCTTAAACAAATCGTCCTGGCGTCCTTGGTATGTATAACAGCTCTCTTTTTCAATGTAGTAGTCGCCGGTGTTCAGCCATCCATCGGGAAGCATATTTTTAGCGGATTCCGATGGCTTGTTCCAGTAAAACGGCGCGGTGCTTTTTCCCCGGACTTGAAGAAGTCCTTGTTTTCCTTCACGAACAGTCATTCCGGATTCATCAACAATTTTTGTTTCATAGCCTGGCACGAGAAATCCCGACGATCCCGGATGGACATCGCCTTGTCGGTTGGAAATAAAGATATGCAGGGCCTCCGTCGAACCAATACCATCAAGGATTTCCAGTTTGGTTAATTTTTTCCAGATGCCGTATGTGTGGGCCGGCAACGCTTCACCGGCGGATACGCAAAGACGAAGGGAAGGCAAAAACGTCGGACCTTCCATGGTTTTAATGAGCATGTGATAAAAGGTGGGGACGGCAAAAAACAATGTTGCGCTATATTGTTGTATGATCTGAAAAACATCGCTGGGTGTCGGCCTGCCGGGAAACAAAACCGTTGATGCGCCGTAATAAAGAGGAAATGTCATGCTGTTGCCGAAGCCGTAACCGAAAAACAGCTTGCTGGCTGAAAAGACAACATCCTCGTCCGTCATATTCAGGATGTGTCCTGCGTATTGCCGGGCACTGAAAATCATGTCCCGTTGAGAGTGAGGCACGCCTTTGGGGTTGCCCGTGCTTCCGGACGTATACTGGATAAAAGAAATCTCATCGGCAGGTCGAAAATAAGTTTCAAGGTGCGCATCTGCCCGTTGAAGCAATAAATTAAAATTCGGATCGTCAAACAATAATTTTTTAACGGAAGCTTGCATCCCGGCTCCCGCCGCTTCGCAACTTGTCACGGTAAGCAACGCTGCCGCATTGCAGTCCAGTAAAATAGCATCATACTCGTTACGGGAAAGGTCAGGGCTGAGCAAAACCGGTCTTGCTCCGCATTTCAGAGTCCCGAAAAAAGCATAGAAAGAAGCCGGCCCGTCCGGAAAAGCTAAAACCACCTGTCTGTCCGGCCTTATGCCGATGCTTTTCAATACGTTTCCAAAACGATTGATGTTTTCATTCAATTTTGCGTAAGAAATTTGTTCTGCATTACAATATAGCGCGGTTTTATTCCCCCTGCGGCTTGCATGGCTATCCAGTATTTCAAGGAAGTTTGAGAAAGATTCCATAGATTCTTCTTTCAAAATCCGACTGCTTTACGGATTTCCTCGGGGATAAAGAGAAGCATTTCCAAGTCTGGACCTTTTACAGCAACCTGTTCAGTTCTACCTTGAACACAGATTCTTTTTTGGCCTTTGATTCGTATCTCAAAGTCCGTGATGATGATGGTTCTTGCATCAAGAAGCTTTGCCTGGCAAATAAAAATATCGCCATACCGCAAAGGATAAAGATGCCGAGTGGAGGTTTTAATCACCGGGAAAAAGCAACTTCTTTTCCTTGAATATTCTACCAGGTCGATACCACGGCTTGCAAAGAGGGCGCGTCGGGCATCCTCAAAATAGTTAAAATAATTGCCGTGCCAAACCATTTGCCCTGGATCGAGATCATAAAAGGACACTTGTCTTTCGATTTTACAACTGACTGACCGCTGCGGACTTTTCACGGCATCTCCTTGAGAACATCCAGTTTTTGCCGGCCGGATGGATTATGCGCACGAATTTCATTAAGTTTACGCGAACTATAAGCGGCCGCAAATGCTCTGTCAAGAAATATTCGGATGTCTGGAATCTTCAATAAATAATGGCGCTATCAATGGTACGGTCATTCACAAATCGTTCATCCGGATATATTTTGGCCATGATCTGTTGGCGATTGAAAATTCGGCAGGGATGAGCTACAAGAAAATCTAAAAGCACAAATTCCACGGCGGTCAATTGCAGGTCGTGACCATGCAGGATGGCCCTGTAAGCGTGTTCGTCAAGAACTAATCCTTGCGCGTGCACTCTCTGTCCATTGTGAACGCGCCTGAGAACGGCTTTAACCCTTGCCACAACCTCTCGAGGACTGAAGGGTTTGCAGATGTAATCGTCTGCGCCAAGTT
>DAOLNX010000078.1:13154-14542 GCA_035416785.1 Smithellaceae bacterium
AAGTTAAGCCTAGACCGGCACCGCCTGATGCCCGGTTACGAGATTGTTCGCTGCGATAAAAACGATTAAAAATCTTTTCCAGATCTTCCGGGGGGACTCCCGGTTTTGAATCCTGAAACTCTATCAAAACAAAACCGGCAAGAAATTCCGCTTGGATTCCGACAGTACTTGGACATTGACGGGGAATTCCTACATCAAAACCCTCAATAATAACGGCGGGACCATCAATAAGGCGGGGTATGCGCTTTATGTGAACGGTGTTGCGTAACAATGACGCATCATTCCGGAAAAAACACCCTACAAAAAACATCTTGACAAGATACGGTCGTTCGACATAATAAAACCAAACTGGAATGATTCCGAAGTAGAATAATGGAAAGAGAAGAACTGATTGCTCAGTTAAAGAAATGCGGGCTGAAGATGACACCGCAGCGATTGGCGATTCTGGAAGCGCTGATGGTGCATCGTTTTGAGCATCCGGGTTCGACGTTGATCCTCAACGAAGCACGGAAAAAAGCGAAACACGTAAGTTTATCAACGGTATATGCCACGCTGAAAGAATTTTCTCAACATGGGCTGATCCGGCAAATGGAATTTGACAGGATGGAAAACCGTTATGATGTAAATTTGTCAGATCATGTGAATCTAATTTGTAAACGCTGCGGGAAGATCGTGGACTATTCCATACCCGCTCCGATTGAGCCCGAAGAGGTTGCCCGAAAGGCAGGATTTGTGATTACGGATACGCGAATTGAATTTCACGGGTACTGCCGGGACTGTTGCACTCCTGACCCATGAAAGAACAGAACCAAAAGAGCAAGAACGGGGCGCCGCCCGAAAAAAATCCCGACAGGGTCGGGCGGCAATGAAGCTGATGATTCCAACAACAAATCAAGGGGTGAAGAAAGGAGAACCAGGATGACCGAAGAAAGCAAATGTCCGGTGACAGGCAAAATGAAAAAATCCATTTCCGGCGGCGGCACTTCGAACCGGGACTGGTGGCCCAATCAAGTGAACCTCAAAATCCTGCACCAGCAGGACAGGAAAAGCAATCCGATGGGAGAATCGTTTAACTACGCCAGGGAATTTCAGAAACTGGATCTGAAAGCCGTCAAGAAAGATCTCTACGCGCTCATGACCGACTCGCAGGACTGGTGGCCGGCCGACTGGGGACACTACGGGGGACTTTTCATCCGGATGGCCTGGCACAGCGCCGGTACCTACCGCATGGGCGACGGCCGCGGCGGTGCGGGAACCGGCAATCAACGTCTGGCGCCCCTCAACTCCTGGCCCGATAACGTCAACCTTGACAAGGCGCGCAGGCTTTTGTGGCCCATCAAGCAAAAATACGGCAAAAAAATCTCCTGGGCCGATCTGATGATTCTGGC
>DAOLNX010000079.1:0-7569 GCA_035416785.1 Smithellaceae bacterium
TATCTCCGAAAATGTCCGTTACGACCAATGGAGACAAATCCGGCGCGGCCTGATCCACTTGGTCATCGGAGCCCGTTCGGCCCTTTTTGCTCCCCTTCCCCATCTTCGATTGATCATCGTAGATGAAGAACACGATTCCTCCTACAAGCAGGACGAACGTTTGTGCTATCATGCCCGCGATCTGGCCATTGTCAAAGCAAAGTTTTCCGGTGCCACCTGCGTGCTCGGCTCTGCTACTCCCGGCATTCGCACCTATTATAACGCCGAAACTCAAAAATATGCTTATTTGGAGCTCACCGGACGGGCCAACGCCAAACCTCTGCCCCGCATCGACATTGTAGACATGAAAAAACAAAAAGAGATATCCGGTAAAATGCCTGTTCTTTCAGACATCCTGGTATCTGCACTTCAGGAAACCCTGTCTCTCCATGAGCAGGCCCTGCTTTTTCTCAACAAGCGCGGTTTTGACACCTTCCTGGTCTGTGCAGATTGCGGTTACAGTTTCACCTGTCCCAACTGCGCCGTTTCTCTGAAAAGCCATCCTGCGGATCATGTCGTCAAATGTCACTACTGTGACTACGTCCAAAAGGCGATGCCTCTTTGCCCGCATTGCCGGGGCAGTCGCATCCTGAACTATGGCACCGGCACCCAGAAACTCGAGGCCGAGCTGAAGAATTTATTTCCCCGTGCTTCCATTTGCCGAATGGATTCCGACACAACGTCGCGGCGCGGTGAGCAGGAAAAAATGCTTCGCGCACTTGAAGAAAGAAAAACGGACATTCTCGTGGGTACGCAAATGATCGCTAAAGGCCATGACTTTCCCGGTATTACGCTGGTCGGCGTGATTTCGGCGGATACGTCGCTGAATATGCCGGACTTCCGTGCGGCGGAAAAGACGTTTCAGATGCTGACACAGGTTGCAGGACGCGGAGGGCGTGGCAATGCGCCCGGAAGAGTGATTGTTCAGACGTTCAATCCGCGGCATTATGTATTGCGGCACACACGGGAACACGATTACAAGGCATTTTACCGCGAGGAAATGGAATTCCGTAAAGCGCTGCAATATCCCCCCTTCACTAAGATCATCAACCTCCGTCTATCTTCGGACAGGCAAGACATTTTGACGCAAACGGCAACCGACCTTGGAAGAGATGCCCGGGCGTTTTGTGAAAATGCCGGCAATCCTCTCGACATCGTCGGCCCGGCCACCTCGCCGCTTTCCAAGATTCGGGGCGTATTCCGTATGCAAATGATGATCAAGGGAAATGATGTAAAATTCATGCATTTTCTCGCCGCGGCGCTTGTGGAAAAACACGCCACCAGCACGGTAAAAATCATCGCGGATGTTGATCCGGAAAATTTCATGTAACCGAAAAGCGACTAATAAAGGCAAAAAAAGGGCGACGGGAGAAAACCGTCGCCCTTTTTGACATCAAGTGGTTTGGAAGGCCTCCAACAAACGCCTAGCACCTCTGTTTTTCTTCCAAACGGATACGATCTTGATAATACTGGGTTATTTCATATACCGCATAGTCAATCAGGAGCATGATCCTCATGACCGAGTCAATGGCCTGGTTATGCTCAAGGGCGTTGATGAAAATGGCCTGAAAATCGGCATAAAGCCACATGTGACGTCGCATCATGTTCAGGGCGTAAATGGATTCATGCAGGGGAATGCCGCTTTCGTATGATGTTCTGGCATAGTGCATAAAAAATTCCTGCGCTTTGTCATAACGGTTTTGCGCAGTCAGCATATTTCGAAGCTGACTGTAAAATTTAATCGCCTGAAGCGCCAGCTTTTCATCTGCGATATCCGAGTAATGCTCTGTCCTCTTGTTTTTTTTGACGTCCGCCGTCCAGTTGGCGGCGATTTCGTCGATGTTGGCCTCCAACACATCCAACAGTTTAATCGATTCCACCATAATTGCGTCATCCTTTCTCCTGCGCCCATCCGGAATGGCACATGGAATTTATTTTATTTTTTATCTTTTTTCATTAATTCCTGATATTCCTTGGTCACTTCGTAGGCAGCATAATCAAAGATCAGAATCGTGCGGCTCAAGGTGTCCAGAGCCTGTCTCTGGTCAATACCGGAACTGAAGATGGTCTGAAACTCAGCATACAGCCAAATGTGTCTTCTCAGGAGAATGAGGGCATAGACAGCCTCGTCCATGGGAACACCCATGGCGCAACTCTCCCGGGCGTAGGTTCGGAAATATTTCAAGACATTTTCGCCGATTTTTTCTTCAGCGAACATTTTGCTGAAATTGTGATAGAATTTGACACCCTGATTGATGATGCTCTCTTCATCCAGTTTCTTGAACGTCTTGGTCCGGGCATTGTTTTGCACATCCATCGCCCATCTTTTGGCGATCCGCCCCGCGTGCTGTTCAGCCAACTCCACATACTTAATGGCGTACGTTTTCATCCTCCATCTCCTTTCCATTTTTATCAATACAGTGCTTGTCCGGGTATTGCTTTTTCCGTTTTTCAGAATTACTTCAAGCCTCGCTCCTATAAAACATGAAACTAAAATTGACAATAAAAATTTATTACCAAAACCGGTATTTCGGGCGCTTCTTGACACATCGGCGCGAATTCCGTATAGACGACAAAAAAAGAGGTTTCAATATGACGGAAAAACCACGCATTCTTTTCATGGGCACACCGGATTTTGCCCTTCCTGCTCTGGACATATTACACAAAAATGCTTTTCCGGTCATCGCGGTCGTTACACAACCAGACCGTCCCGCAGGACGCGGGCAAAAAGAAACCGTGCCTCCGGTGAAGCGTCTGGCGCAAGAACGAGGCCTGCCCGTTTTGCAGCCTTCAAGAGTAAAAGATTCCTCTTTTATGGAAAAAATCCACTCCCTTCAGCCTGACATGATCATCGTGGCAGCATTCGGACAGATTCTTCCCAAAGCGATCATTGATTTACCGCCGCTGGGATGCCTAAACATTCATCCTTCTCTTTTGCCCAAATACCGGGGAGCGGCGCCTATCAATTGGAGCATTATCCAGGGAGAAACAAAAACCGGGGTTACGATCATGCTGATGGATGAAGGCATGGATTCCGGAGATATTTTAGCACAGGAAGAAATTCCCTTGGAAACGACAGACATCTATGGCAGCCTTCATGATCGGTTGGCAAAAATCGGTGCATCTTTGCTTCTGCAGACCGTTTTGCAGGTACTTACCGGTTCCATTCAGAGACAACCGCAGGATACCTCTGCCGTAACGTATGCTCCCCGCCTGACCCGGGAAACCGGCAGAATTCAATGGCAAGACCGTGCATCCCGTATCGTCAATCTGATCCGCGGGCTATCCCCCTCTCCTGCTGCGTACACTTTTCTGGACGGACAAATGCTGAAAATCTTCTCGGCCGAAGCCAAGCCAGGCGCTGTCCATTTGCCTGCCGGCTTTGCCGGTCTTCCCTGTTTTGATGGCTTGCCCGTTACGTCATCCGATGGTTTTGTGATTCTCAAAGAGGTTCAGTTGGCCGGAAAAAAACGAATGGCTGCCAAAGATTTTTTACGGGGCCATCCACTAAAACCGGATACAGTATTCGGCTGAAAGTGAGACGCCGGGAGAAGGTATGAAAAAAACCGTCCGCCATCTGGCCGTGGATATTTTGAATCAAGTGGGAAGAAGTTCTGGTTTTGCGGAAGACCTGCTGAATCTGGAACTGGAAAGGCAAACGCTCTCCGGAACCGTAAACGGGCGTCTGCTCACGCATTTGGTGTATGGCACACTGCGCATGCAGGGTCATCTGGACTGGATTCTTGCTCGCCTTTATCGCGGAAATTACGAAAAGATGGAGGACAGCGTAAAAAATATTTTACGAACGGGACTTTATCAGCTTCGATTCAGCAACCGATTGCCATCTTTCGCAGTTGTGGATGAAGCCGTCAAGATCGCAAAATCCCTTGCGCCGGCAACAAGCGGATTAATCAATGCGGTTTTAAGAGGTTATCTGCGAAATGCCGATAAAATTCTTTTTCCATCGCCGGAAAGCCATCCGGCAGAATCCATTTTTACACGGCATTCCCATCCCCGATGGCTGGTTGAACTTTGGCTGGATGCTTTCGGGGCTCAAGAAACCGAGACCATCTGTCAGGTCAATAATGAACTTCCTCCTCTGACGCTACGCGTAAACACCCTGAAAACAGACAGGGAAACCCTGCTGGAAATGCTTAAGAACGAAAATTTTTCCTGCACACCGACACAGTTTTCTCCCGATGGAATCACTCTGCACGATCCGCCCCATCCCGTTCAAAAAACCACATTCTTTCAGCAGGGCCTGCTGCGGATTCAGGATGAAGCCGCGCAACTTGTGTCTTTGCTGGTTTGTCCGAAACAAAATAGCTTGATATTGGATGTTTGTGCGGGTAGCGGCGGGAAAACGACTCATCTGGCGGCTCTGATGAAGAATGAGGGCCGGATCGTAGCTCTGGATGGCGATGCCGGAAAAATCGCCAGGCTGAAAAAAGATGCGGCGAGAATGGGAATTTCCATGATTGAAAGCGGACAGGCAAATCTTCTGTCTCCTCTTCCCGCAAAATGGATCGACAAGTTTGATGCCGTCTTCGTGGACGCTCCCTGTTCCGGAACAGGAACGTTGAGAAGAAATCCCGAAATCAAGTGGCGTTTGCATTCCGGAGATATCGAGCATTTCAAAAATATGCAGATCACCATTTTACAAAATGCGGCCGCTGCCGTTAAAAAAGAGGGCCGTCTGGTTTATTGCACCTGCTCTGTCCTTCCTTCTGAAAATGAATATGTAATCGGTAAATTTCTGGCCGATTTTCCGCAATTTCGCGTTGAGAGACCCACAGACGAGATTTTGCAAAGTCTGACATCTCGCCGTGGTTATTTTCAAACCTTTCCCCACAGGCATTCTCTGGACGGCTTTTTCGGTGCGGTATTGAGTCGCCGGATTTAAATTGACGAATCGGACAAAATAATGATAGGAAATTTAGTAATATTCTTCTAGGAGCGGTTATGTTTCTTCAACAACTGCAGGTCGGGAAAATGGCTGTTTTCGCCTATCTTATCGGAGATTCCATTACGGGAGACGCGCTCGTCATCGATCCGGCAGATAACACGAAGGATTTAGTGGATCTTGCCCAAAAGAACAATTTAAAGATCAACTATATTGTCAATACACACGGTCATGTGGACCATATCGGCGGCAACGCGGAAATGAAAAGGCTCACGGGGGCAAAGATCATTGTCCACAAAGATGATGCGTTTATGCTGACCGGAACCCCGGCATCGATTCTGCGTATGTTTCATGCGGATCCGTCACCTCCGGCGGATGTTTTGATTTCGGACGGAGATCTTCTATCTGTCGGAAATATCGAACTGAGTGTTCTGCACACTCCGGGACATTCTCCCGGGGGTATCTGCCTTTACATGCCCGGTTATGTCTTTACCGGGGATACCCTTTTCGTAGAAGCGGTTGGGCGCACCGATCTGCCGGGAGGGTCTTGGCAAACTTTGTATCAATCCATTAAAACCAAACTATTCACCCTGCCTGACAACACCAAAGTGATGCCTGGACACAATTACGGCCGGACGCCCACATCCACCATCGGCTACGAAAAACAGCACAATCTTTCCGTTCGCTAAAGGAGAAGACAGACCATGAAAAAAAGCATCTCAATAACCAATTTTCCAAAATTGAAATTTCTCAACCGTGGCAAAGTGCGTGACCTGTATGCCGTGGGGGATCATCTTCTGCTTGTGGCCACGGATCGGATTTCCGCCTTTGATGTCGTAATGCGCAACACCATTCCCGGTAAAGGCAAAATTCTCAATCAAATGTCCGCCTTCTGGTTTCAAAAGATGGAAGACATCATCGGCAACCATATTCTTTCGACAAACGCTGCCGAATTTCCACCGGAATGCGCTCCCTATTTTGAAAGTCTCGACGGTCGCAGTATGCTGGTTAAAAATGCTACGCCACTTCCGGTGGAATGTATTGTGCGCGGCTATCTGGCCGGATCAGGTTGGAAGGATTATCGCCACAGTCAAAGCATTTCCGGCATCAGGCTACCGGAAGGATTAAAAGAATCCTGTAAACTTCCTCAAACACTCTTCACCCCGACAACCAAAGCACCGGAAGGAGATCACGACTCGCCGATCACCATTTCTGAAATGAAAGATCTCATCGGAGATGATTTAACCAAAAGGATTATCGAAAAGTCTCTGGCCATCTATGAACGCGCTTCGGAAATGGCTTTACAGGCCGGTATCATGATCGCAGATACCAAAATGGAGTTTGGTCTTTATCATCAAGAATTGATCCTCATCGATGAACTGCTGACGCCTGATTCATCCCGTTTCTGGCCAGCTGACGAATATGAGGAAGGTCGGACGCAGAGAAGTTACGACAAACAGTTTCTCCGGGATTATCTGCTGGCTCAGCACTGGAATCAGAAGCCGCCCGCACCGGAATTGCCGCCGGACATTATCGAAAAAACAAGAAGTAAATATGAAGAGGCATTTGTGCGGCTTGTGAAATATTGAGCGACCAGGCCGTTGACAAAACCTTAACCGTCATTTAATTACGCGGTGTTGAATGGACGCCGCGTATTTTTTCAGGAGGAGCTTTCTTGGGCAGTCGAAAACTTCCGGATTACCGGTCAAAGCAAAAAATATTGTATATCAATAACACCTCCACAGACACACTGAAAAGCTATGGAGATGTCTATCTCGAAGCAAGCGCTTTTTCCGACGCACTGGTGTTTTACCTCCGGGCCGGACACTCGGCAGGTTTGCAAAAAATCAGGGAAATTGCGCTTGAAAACGGAGACACCTTTCTTTTCTCGGGCGCATCAAAAGCGCTCAATATTGAACCGGGAAACGCAGAATGGGAAGAACTTGCTCGAAAAGCTATTGAACGTAAAAAATATTTATTTGCGCGTCATGCGTTGGAAAAAAGTGATAATGCAGAGTTATTGAACGCTTTGGCCCTGCAGATGAAAACACAGGAGACAAAATCAGGCGAATGACCAAGAGGGATTATTACGAAATTTTGGGTGTGGACAAAAATGCTTCCGACGATGAACTGAAGAGAAATTACCGGAAAATCGCCATGCAATGCCATCCGGACAAGAATCCGGGCAATAAGGAAGCGGAAGAAAAATTCAAGGAAGCAGCGGAAGCCTATGAAGTCTTGAGCGACAAGCAAAAAAGAGAAATTTACAATCAATACGGCCACGCCGGGTTGAGCAACACCGGTTTTCAGGGATTCAGCGGCTTTGACGATGTCTTTTCCAATTTCGGCGATATTTTTGAAGATGTTTTCGGATTTGGCCGTCAGCGAGGAAGAGGACGAACAAGGCAGGCGGCACGCGCAGGCGCGGATCTGCGCTACGATCTGAAAATTTCCTTTCTGGAAGCGGCATTCGGCAAAACGACTACAATTGATCTGGAAAAACTCCATACCTGCCACGAATGTCAAGGAACAGGAGCAGCGCCTGGAACCTCTCCGTCCACCTGTCCAACCTGCCAGGGAAGAGGTCAGGTCGTACAGTCAAGCGGATTTTTCACCATCAGTTCCAC
>DAOLNX010000079.1:7669-14539 GCA_035416785.1 Smithellaceae bacterium
GCCAGGGAAGAGGTCAGGTCGTACAGTCAAGCGGATTTTTCACCATCAGTTCCACTTGCCCTCATTGTCACGGTCACGGAAAATTTATCTCCAAACCCTGTAGTGTCTGTATGGGCACGGGAAAGGAAAAACGAAAGAAAACCGTAGAGTTAAAAATTCCGGCTGGCGTGGATTCCGGTTCGCGTCTACGGTTGCGCGGTGAAGGGGAAGCGGGAGATGTGGGAGGCCCTCCGGGGGATCTTTATGTTTTTTTGCATGTGGAAGATCATGATTTTTTTGTCCGTTCGGATGACAACATCATTTGCCGTGTACCCATTTCTTTTGTTCAGGCAGCATTGGGCGCCACCATTGAAGTGCCGACCTTGAATGAAACGGAAAAAATAAAAATCCCCAGAGGCACACAGAGTGGTCGAACTTTCCGTCTAAAAGGAAAAGGAATTCCTCATGTTCAAGGATACGGACGTGGAGACCAGATTATTGAGGTTTTTGTTCAGATTCCAACGGATTTAACCAAAAAGCAGGAAGATCTCCTGAGAGAATTTGAGAAACTCCGGTCATTCTGATCCGAGGCACAACGGGATTGCATTTCCGGCAACATTATGCTTGAAAAGAAAAAACAATCGTTTGGAGAGTCCATGATGAAAAAACACATCAGTCGTTTTATTTTCTGCCTCTTGGTTCTGCTTCTTTTTTCCGGTTGCGCGGCACTTGCCGTTGGAGGAGCCGCCATCGGTGCCGGAACCGGAACCTATTTTTATGTCAATGGCGAGTTGAAAACAGACTATTTCGCTCCCTTCGATAAGGTCTGGAAAGCATGTGAAAAAACGGTTGCCGACATGAACGGCACGGAAGTTCTGCCTGTCAAGGAAATTGCCAAGGGAAAAATCACCGCTTCCATTAATGGAGAAAAGGTGCAGTTTGAAGTCGCCTACCGAGCTAAAAATCAGACATCTGTCGCGATTCGCGTCGGATTGATGGGAAATAAGCTGTCTTCGCAGCTTCTCCATGACAAAGTTGCCGATCATCTGGCCAAAATTTAGTTTTGAGCGACAAAATCAACGCATGGCTCCGACATTTTCATGAATAAAAAACTGGTATTCGGTATTCTGCTGGGCATCGTTCTGATTTTTTTTTCCGTCCGGGGAATCGATTTTCATGAAACACTTTCGCATCTGAAAAAGATTTCTCCAGGTTATGTGTTTTTGTCTCTTTTCTTTATTATTTTCATGCAGGTGTTGCGATCCTACCGCTGGGGAGTGATTCTGGAACCCATGGAAAAGATTAAGCAAATTCCCCTCTTTTCCGTGACCAGTGTCGGTTTTTTGGCCATCATCGCCATTCCCGCACGCATCGGGGAGTTGGCTAGGCCCTATTTGATTGCCCAAAAAAGTTCCATTAAAATGTCTTCCGCGCTCGGAACCATTATTGTTGAACGAGTGCTGGACAGCCTCGCGGTTCTGACCATTACGATTGCGGTTTTGATTCTACAGGATTTGCCGTCATGGATGATCAAGTCCGGCATCCTCTTTTTTATTCTGACTCTGATAATGATCGTTTGTATCTCCGGATTGGTCTGGCGAAGAGAAACGGCCGTTGCGATCATTGAACGGATGTTGAAACTTCTCCCCTCCGGATTGGCCCGGAAAGTTCGTCATGCCCTTGACCATTTTATTGACGGTTTTCAGGTGATTACCGACGTTAAACGGCTTTTGTATTTATTCCTGCTATCCACCCTGGTCTGGCTGGTGGATGTCGCCGCGATTTATGCGCTGCTTCTGGCATTTGGCATGGATTTGCCCCTACTGGCTTCCTTCGTCGTCATGGTCATTCTGATTGCGGGCATTGCCATTCCCGCAGCGCCTGGTTTTGTTGGCAACTGGCATTATGCCTGTATTCTGGGTTTGAGCCTTTTTTCCGTGGCAAAGCCGGAGGCCTTTTCCTTTGCCCTGGTTTATCATTTTCTGGCCATCGCGCCCGTGATTGTTTTAGGTATTGTTTTTCTGCCTTTTAATAAATTTTCAATATCGGAAATGACAAAGCAGATGAATAAATTATGAAATGGCCATCATGAATGAATCATCCAAAACCAAACGTCAACTGATCGAAGAAATAGCAGTTTTAAAAAACAGGATCCGAGAACTGGAAAAAACAGCTGCCAGTCAGAATGACGCGATGTCCGGTTCTGAAAACGAAAAATCATGGATGAATTTTTTTAACGCTATGAATGATTCTGTCTGCCTGATTCAACCGGACGGCAGGATCATCAAACATAATCAGGCCACGGAAAAGATTCTGGATAAAACCGGTGGCGAACTGGATGGCCATTTCTGTTTTGAGGCAGTGCATGGGACTTCAGATCATGTGGAAGACTGTCCCCTTCAAAAAATGAAAAAAACCAAATGCCGGGCCAGTAAAATTTTGCCTCTGAAGGATCGTTGGGTCGAAGTGAGTGCGGATCCGATCCTTGATGAAAATTCCAACATTGTCTGTGCCGTTCATATCATCACCGACATCACAAGGCGCAAACAGATGGAAGATGCCTTGCTGTCCAGTGAAGAAAGGTTCAAATCTTTTGTGAACACCAGTCGTGACTGGTTTCGGGCTATCGACATTAATGGCTGCGCTACCTTCAGCAATCCCGCCGTAGAAAATATTCTGGGATATCGTCCGGAGGAAATCGTGGGCGTAAGCGCTGACCATTATCTTCACCCAGACGATCTTCTGAAATCCGCAGAAATTTTGGATCGGTGCATCAAACAGAAAACCGGTTGGTCGAAAGAAGTATTGCGCTGGCGGCATCGCAACGGCTTTTCCCTCTATCTGGAGAGCAGTGCCGTTCCCATTTTAGACAACAGAGGAACGCTTCAGGGTTTTCAGGTGCTGGAACATGATATTTCGGACAGCATCCATGCAGCAATTATCCTCCGAGACTCGGAACAGCGCCTCGAAGACATCATTAATTTCCTGCCCGACGCCACTTTTGTAATTGATCGGGACGGGCACGTGATTTTGTGGAACCGGGCCATGGAAGAGTTGACCGGTGTGCAAGCCGAAAATATGCTGGGAAAAACCAACAAGGATTATTCTCTTCCCTTTTACGGCTACGAACGTCCGCTGCTCATCGATTTGCTTTGGGGGGACAAACGGAATACTGAAAAAAATTACACCGAATTCATTCGCCAGGGAGATACCCTTACTGCTGAAGTATTTTTGCCTGCTCTGAAAGAAACAGGCGCTTATCTCTGGGGGATCGCCAAACCTCTTTATGACTCTTCAGGGAATACGATCGGTGCTATCGAGTCGCTTCGGGTCACAACCGAACGGAAAGCCACAGAAGCTTTGATTCTCCGGCAAAAAGAGGAGCTGGAAGCCAAAACCCGCGATATGGCCATCGCACTTGAAAAACTGGAAAAGGTTAATCGGGAATATGATGACGCCAACAACCGCCTCCAGGACGCCCAGAATCGTCTGATGGCGGCCAATGAAGCCCTCCGGCAATCGGAAGAAAAGTTTTCAAGGGCTTTTCACCTGGGACCGGTCATTACGACAATATCCACACTGTCGGAAGGAAAATACGTGGAGGTCAGCGATTTTTTCCTGCGGATGACAGGATATACCCGTGAGGAAGTTATCGGCCATACATCTATGGATTTGGGAATCTGGAAAAATCCGGAAGATCGAGAAAAAGTAAGAAAGACTCTTGAGAAAGGCAGACGGGTTGTTGAAGAAGAGATCCTTTTTCAAAACCGTTTTGGCAATGTTCACCATATGCTTTTTTCCGCCGAGATTGTATCTCTGGGCGGAGTGGCTCATCTGGTCAGTGTGGCGATTGATCTTACGGAGCGTCGAAAAGTGGAAATGGCTCTCCGTGAGAGCGAGGCATCCTACCGGACGATTTTCGCGCAAAGTCCCTACCCGATTTTTTTAAGTAAAAGAACCGGGGAAATGGTGGATGTCAACATGGCTTATCTGAAAGTTATGGGGTTATCCTGCCAGGATGTGATCGGCAAGTCTTTACTGGAACTTGGCATTCTTGATCCGGAAACCAATGAAGAGCTCAGGCAAAAATTCGAACAGGGCGGAAACCGGCTTGACCTTGTGGAAGTCCGGATATGGTCTCCAGCAAAAAAGGTATGGATGACCAGCCTGCTTTCATCCATCATCATTCATGTCCATGGAGAGCCGATGGTGCTTTCTATGATGAATGATGTAACCGCATATCACCAGGCTTTGGATGCTCTCAGAGAAAGCGAACAGCGTTACGCCCGCGCTGTTTCTGCAACATCGGATGCCATCTGGGAATGGAATCTGGCAACCAATGAAATCTATTACAGTCCTCGCTGGTATGAAATGCTGGGTTATTCCGGCCGGGAAGAAGAACTAAGACAAATCTCCTGGAAGGATATCTGCCCGCCCGAGGATTACCAGCGGGCCATGGCCATGATAAAAGCGGCCATTCAATCTCCCGATCAGGTGAAATATGAAACAGAATTCCGCATAAAGGCCTTAGACGGGACATATCGGGTGATCTTGGGACGAGGCAATGTGGTCAGTCGTGACCAGCAGGGAAAGGCATTGATTTTCAGTGGAACCAATGCCGATATTACAGAGCGAAAGCTTTCCGAACAGGAGAAGGAACGCCTCAGGGAGCAGCTGACCCAGGCACAGAAGATGGAATCCGTGGGACGTCTGGCGGGCGGTATCGCCCATGATTTCAATAACATGCTGGGTGTGATTCTGGGACATTCGGAAATGGCCATGATGAAAATCGATTCGTCTCAGCCCTTGTATAAGGAAATTCAGGAAATCCGGAAAGCGGCTGAGCGATCAGCCGATTTGACACGACAGCTTCTGGCTTTTGCACGAAGACAGACCGCAGCACCGATTGTCCTGAATCTGGACGACACCGTGGAAGGAATGCTCAAGATGCTGCGTCGTCTCATTGGCGAGGATATCGATCTTGTCTGGAAACCGGGCGCAAGTCTGTGGAAGGTGAAAATGGATCCCAGCCAGATTGATCAGATTCTGGCCAACCTGTGTGTAAACGCTCGTGATGCGATTTCCGGAGTCGGCAAAATCGTCATTGAAACCAAACCTGCGGTCTTCGATCCATCTTACTGTGCCAGGAACCCGAGTTACCTCCCCGGTTCTTATGTTCGAATCGCCATAAGTGACAATGGCTGTGGTATGGACAAAAAAACACTGGACAGACTTTTTGAACCATTCTTCACCACCAAGGCGCTGGGCAAAGGCACCGGTCTTGGACTGGCGACGGTTTATGGAATTGTAAAGCAAAATCAAGGATTTATTAATGTCTATAGTGAAACCGGACAGGGTGCCACGTTCAGTGTTTATCTGCGCCGTTACACGGGCAAAACCGACAATAGCCGTCAGTCGGATTCTGAAACTTCCGTGCCCCGCGGAAATGAAACCATTTTACTTGTGGAGGATGAACCGGTCATTCTGGAAATGACAGCGACGATGCTCGTGCAGTTTGGTTACCAAGTTCTTAAAGCGGAAACCCCGAAAGAAGCTATTCGAAAAGCAAAAGAATATCAAAATGATATCCATTTGCTCATCACCGATGTCGTGATGCCCGAAATGAACGGTCGCGACCTGACTCAAAACATCCTTTCACTTTATCCGAAGATCAGGATCCTTTTCATGTCAGGATACACTGCCGACATTATTGCACATCAGGGGGTTTTGGACGAAGGAGTGCATTTCATCCAAAAGCCGTTTTCCCTTAGCTCTCTGGCAAACGAAGTGCGCAGGGCGCTGGATCATTCATCTTGAATTCTTTCCGGCATGTCTTGAATCGATTTTGGAAAAAAAATTTTTATCATTCGATGACGTCAAAATGATTTGCGTTACAGCCAACGTTTGCGGCGGCGGTAGGATTTGACGTCTTTGTAAGATTTGGCGATGCCGGAAGCAGCCATACCCAGATAAAACTCTTTGACATCCGGATTGTCTGACAGGTCTTTGGAAGATCCTTCCATGACAATTTTTCCGTTCTCCATCACATAGCCATAATGAGCAACCTGCAGAGCCATATTGGCGTTTTGCTCGACCAGTACGATGGTTGTTCCGTGTTCTTCGTTGATTTTTTTGATGATCCGGAAGATCTCTTGTACCACGAGCGGCGCTAATCCCAGCGAAGGTTCATCCAGCATCAGAAGCTGAGGATGTGCCATCAGGGCGCGCCCGATAACCAGCATCTGAAGTTCTCCACCACTGCAGTAACCGGCCAGTGCCTTCTTTCGTTTGACCAGAGCCGGAAAGTAAGCATAAACCATTTCCAAGTCTTCTTTGTAAGGCTTGCCCGGCCGTGTAGCCGTTCCCACACGAAGATTTTCCTCAATGGTAAGATATTTAAAAGGCTGACGACCTTCCAGAACCTGGATGATTCCCTGACGGGTAATAAATTCGGGGGACTGATTCGAGATATTCACGCCGTTGAACATGATGTCTCCGTCAGTCACTTCACCGTTTTCCGGTTTCAGAAGGCCGGATATGGCCTTCAGGGTACTGGTTTTGCCAGCGCCGTTACTACCTAACAGCGAGACAATATGGCCCCGCTCCACGGAAAGCGATACACCCTTGAGCACCTGTATCACATCGGAATAAACGACAGAAATATTATTCAGTTGTAAAAGAATCTCACCCATATGCATCCTAATACGAAAACGGCCACAGACGGAAACTGGAACGAACAATCCGCCATAATTCCGCCAGACCTTTGGGTTCCAGCAAAATGAACAGGACAATCGCCAGACCGAAAACAAATTCCCGCAGAGGCGCCATGTTTAGTCCCATGCCGGCTATCCACCGGATATTCATCAGTTCACCCGTTGCAAATCTCAAAAG
>DAOLNX010000080.1:0-2191 GCA_035416785.1 Smithellaceae bacterium
GCCGTGGAATTTGCCGCTGACGATGTATGTCTTACCTTGACCGTCTGGCCGCTGGTAACGGTGCCGGCTGTGGACGTCCAGGCCCCGCCGTTAATGCTGTATTCCCCGCCCGTCACGGAAATGGCTGCCACAGAATTAATGCCTGAAACGGTAATGGCCGCCGATTCAATGACCGTGGAGAGAGCCACGCCCGTTTGATCGGTAAAGGTGAAGGCATCCGGCGTGGTATCCGCCGGCGCTACCGGCGTGGCCGTCTTTGTATTGCCTGTGGCATCGCCCGCGCTGTTGGCGGAATCAATCCGGAAATCATACGATGTGCCATTGTTCAGTCCCGTTACCGTGGCGGATGTGGCATTTGCTGCCGTGGTGGTAAAGAGCGTCCAGTTGCCGCCCGCCGTGGGTTTATAGTAAACCTTGAAGCCGGTTTCATTGCCGGAGTTGTCCGTCCAGCCAAGCGCCACCTGACCGTTACCCGCCGTGGCGGTGTTCAGGGTGGGGGCATTGGGAACCGCCACCGCATTTGCTACGGTGATGCTGACGATTTTTACGGATCCGTGCTGCACAACAACGGTGATAGTCTGGGCCGCGCTGGTGGAAATGACATACGTATCGGTAATTCAGGCTGCCGGTTCTTCGATTGTGGAGGTATTCATCTTCAAAGTTCCACCGGTCAGGGCAAACTGACCCGCGTTGACAAAGGCCACGCCATTGCGGGTAATGCCGGTGATGACGCCCGCCGTCACGGCGACGCTAATGTTGCCGGTATTTTTATCCACACTTGCTCCAGCAGGCAGGGTGGTTTTATCCACGGTGATGATCCGGGTGGTGGACTGATCCACAGCGGCAAGAACTCGCGCCGAACGGATAGCCGGATTGCCCGCCACTTCCCGGAGGAGCGTTCCTGCCGACCGCTTTTGCAACGCCTGGCCCTGCTTTTCTTCCGAGGCCGTCTCTTTACGCGCGACGCTTTTGCCGGTTGGGCCGAAACTCCATTCCAGACCCAGGCCCGTTGTCCAGTCATTGCGGTATTTGTCGGTCAGGCCCTGCTGGTCGTTATCTGTCCGCGCATAGCCGCCTTTGAGGTAAACGGCAATGTTATCAACAACTTTCCAGTTGATTTGCAGTTCGGTGCGGATTTTTTCACTGGCGCTGGTGGCGGCGGAAAATTTCAGGCCGAGGCTTTCCGTAATATCCTGAAAGAAGGTTCCCTTGAATAAGGCGTTGCGCTGATCCGGATTTTCGGCTGTATATTTCTGCTTGTATTGGATGGCGTCATAGCCCGCGTCAAACAGCAGGTAGCCGCCTTTCCAGGGTTTGACGCCCAGGTTAAAGGTTCCTTTGATGTTTTGCGCTCCGGCGATGTTGCGGCTGTTGCTCCAGAGTTCGTAGAGGGTGGCGGTATCGATAAAATAGGTTTTGGCTCACAGGTCTTTGTCGTCAGCCTTTGAGTAGCTGACGTTGACGCCGATTTTGTCCAGAATGCCTTTTTCCACTTTGTAGTAATAGCTTGCGCCCGCTCCGTACTGGCCGATTCGTTCTTCTTCGTTTCCCGAGGCAAACTGAAATTCAATCAGTTGCCGCAAATATTCGCCGGTAACTTTGACTCCGTGTCTGCCTGCAAACTCGGCGCCCAGGGTGGCCAGGACACGCTGGTGGTTTGCGCCCGCCTCTCCTTCCAGGGCGGCGGCAAAGTTGTCGCCCAGCATGTGGGCGATCATGACGTCGCCCAAAAGTCCCAGGCTACTGACGTATTTGACTTCGGCAAATGTCAGCCCCCGGCCTTCGTTAAAGGTTTTTTCCTTTTTCAGGGGCGGCGGGCTTATGAAGTTGTTTTCCTGCTGCGGGTTTAAATCCCGCATTACAAGCTCATATGCGGAAGGACGGGCATTCAGGCCGTTTCCATTATTCGTCAAATAATCAGCGGCGCCCGCAGGAATGGCCGTCTGGCCGATAATACCCGCGCAAACCATTGGCGTCAGCAAAGCCGCTGCTTTGCCGGTCAGGCTTGGTTTGTTTTTTTCCGCGACGATTTTTCAGGCGGCGCGTCGCAGGCGCTTTTCTCTTCTCCGGCTTTTTTCTCCGGCGCTCATTTTCTTCCTTTGCTGCATGCCTCGAATTTCCGTCTCCTTTTATCCCGGCATTGTTTGTCCTGTCATATCGTCATTCAGAGCATTAACGCGGCCGCCGCGAA
>DAOLNX010000080.1:2291-14497 GCA_035416785.1 Smithellaceae bacterium
GGCATTGTTTGTCCTGTCATATCGTCATTCAGAGCATTAACGCGGCCGCCGCGAAGATCGCCAAAACTGAAGTGCAAAAGCGGAATACCCAAGTGACCCTTTTTTGAAAGACGACCAGTCTAACCTTCGTCGCCACCCGATAACCGCCATTCCGTCTTTTTCCAGCGGTTCTTTTGCTTTGTGCCTTAGCCTTTCCGGTGTCCGTCGGTTTGCAAGTCCGGGGCCCCGTCGGCTTTAATGGTGAAAGACCTCCTATGCCAGTTTTTAAATGCCTTTTTTTCTTGTCTCAATCGATCATTGTAAAAAGCAGTTCTTTGTAGCCTTTTTTGCGCATGGTTTTGATGGAGCGGCCCGTTTCTTCGTAAACGGGTTTCTTTTTAAAATACAGTTTGAACCAGGCGCCCTCTCCTTCTTCATTTTCGCCAAAGGATTCCCGCACCAGTCGGGGAAAATCGCTTTTGAGCAGTCCTTCGACCAGGGCCTTGTAATTGATACTGACGCCGCCTGGCGAATACAGAAATCTGGATAACAAGTAGCTGTAAAACCGCGTGGTCAGGCAATCCATGACTTTGGGGTTTCCGACTTCTTCCACCAGCGCCACCAGGATGTAATATACTGTCCGGCTGATGTTGGCTTTTTCCTTTTCGCTAGCGTTCGAAAGGCAGGCAGCGCCGGCGGACAGATATTTCAAAACGCCCACCCGCTCGATGAAGTCGGCCATATAAACGGCGGAGTTGAAGCCGTTCATCAAATGCAGCGACCGGTTGGAATCGTCCGCAATGCCCAGCCGCTGCAAAAACGCCAGGCAACGCAGGCAATACAGGGCTTCTCCCTTTCTGGCGTAAAAATCATACCGGTTCTGCCCGTCGATCTTTTTCTCGCGCCGGGCGGAAGGATGAATCAGAACGCGCCTTAATTTTTCCGAATTTTCTTTCACAAATAGGTTGACCTGCCCTGTCAGTTCAATAATTTTTGTCGGCATGGCGATGTCACTGGAGCGGGTGACGGGAATCGAACCCGCGTAGTGGAGTGGTGTTCCATTCTGGAGCTGAAGTCCAGCGCCTTGCCATTAGGCGACACCCGCGTTTTGCGCCAAGCCTTTTCTTTTGCCGCAGATGAAGGCATGAGCAAAAGGCTTGAGCCCTGTTTTGTTTATCAAAAGGATTGTTGTCTGGTTTTGTTACACTGTAAAGGAAACGCATCCGCAGGACGCGGCTGTGTGCCGCAATCAGGCGCGATTTCGGGGGGGGGGGGGGGGGGGGGGGGTACGATTGCAAGCTATGCCCCTGAATTATTTTACTATTTTCTGATAAATGCGTAAACACCCTTGCCCCCTCTTTTCTTCCAGGCTGCTTGTGATCGGGCGGTTTTGAACCCTTTTGCGCCCTTTTAAATCCCTTAAGCCGACGCCTTGAAAGTGGCTTTTCCATGGCGAAGCGCCTGGGTTATGTCAAGAAAATTTTAATCGCTTTCATCAAGACGGTTCCGTTGATGGCCGTTTTCAGAAAGCAAGCAAACAGGGGGCACCTCAAATGATCCATCAACCAACCGTCCTCTGATGCAGAAAGCATTCCTTAAAAAAAACAGGTTCAAATGATCCCAACGGGAACTTTTTGGCTGCTTTCTTTGTCTAAACAACAAAATCGATCAAGGAGGTTTGCAAAATGAAAAAAGTGATATGTTGTTTCATGGTTCTGTTGGTCTTGGCTTGCGGTTCGCTTTATGCCGAGACAAACGATCCTGAAGACCGGACTCTGTCTCCCTATTTTTTTGTCAATAGTGGGAACCCGGACAAGGACAGGCTGCCCCTCAAGTCCACCCAGGCGGATGTGGTCATCTCCGGCGTTCTGGCAAACGTTGTGGTGACGCAGGTTTACAAAAATGATGGGAAAAGACCACTGGAAGCTCTGTATATCTTTCCTGCTTCCACCCGCGCCGCCGTTTACGGCATGAAAATGACCATCGGAAAACGGGAAATTGAGGCCAAAATCAAAAAGCGAGACGAGGCGCGACGCGACTATGAGCAGGCGCGAAACGAAGGTAAAAGCGCATCGCTCCTGGAGCAGCAGCGTCCCAATGTTTTTCAAATGAATGTGGCCAACATTATGCCCGGCGATGAAATTCGCGTGGAACTCAAATATACGGAACTGCTGACACCGACCGACCGTATCTATGAGTTTGTTTTTCCTACCGTTGTCGGTCCCCGTTATTCCGGCGCTAAAGCCTCGCATCCTTCTCCTTCCGAACAATGGGTGGCCAATCCCTATCTTCGTCAAGGCAAGCTTTCCCAAGCCAGTTTGAATATTAACGTGGCCATTTTTGCAGGCATGCCGATAAAGGATGTGACCTGCCCTTCGCACAAGGTCCAGACTGCCTATTCCGGCGCATCCGAAGTGAAAGTGTCGCTGGATAAAAGCGAAAACCATGGAGGAAACCGCGATTATCTTCTGCGTTATCGCCTGGGAAGCGACAAAGTGGCCACGGGGCTTCTTTTATCTCAGGGGAAACAAGAAAATTTCTTTGTTCTGATGATGCAGCCGCCCAAAAGAATATCTTCGGCCATCATTCCGGGACGGGAATATATTTTTATTGTGGATGTGTCCGGCTCGATGCATGGTTTCCCGCTGGATATTTCCAAAAAACTTCTGGCTGATTTAATCGGGAATTTGCGTCCGACAGACAAATTCAATGTTCTTTTGTTTTCCGGCGGCTCGTCTCTAATGGCCGAGACATCGCTTCCGGCGACACCGGCCAATATTCAACGGGCGATGGCAACCATTGACCGTCAGCAGGGCGGAGGCGGAACCGAGCTGCTGCCCGCCCTCAAGCGGGCCATGTCTTTGAAAAAGGATGACGATTTTTCCCGAACGATGGTGATCGTCACAGACGGCTATGTGAACGTCGAAGAAGAAGCATTTGATTTCATTCACAATAATCTGGGCAAGGCCAATCTGTTTGCTTTTGGCATTGGTTCCAGCGTCAATCGCCACATCATCGAGGGAATGGCTCATGTCGGCCTGGGAGAGCCTTTTGTCATCACCAAACCGGATGCCGCCGAAGGACAGGCGGAGCGCTTCCGCAAGATGATTCAGTCTCCGGTTCTGACGCAGGTAAAAGTCAAATTCAACGGCTTTGATGCTTACGCGGTTGAGCCGGTTGCGGTTCCCGATGTGCTTGCCGACCGGCCGATTCTCATTTTCGGCAAATGGCGCGGCAATCCGCAGGGAACCATCAGCATCAGCGGACACACTGGCGAAGGAAAGTATTCCAAAACCATCAAAGTGGAGGATTTTAAACCGTTGGAAGACAAGGCAGCGCTCAAATACCTGTGGGCGCGTCATCGCATCGGAATCCTTTCGGATTATAATCGGCTTTGCAAAAATGATAAACGAATCCAAGAGGTTACTGATTTAGGGCTGAAATATTCTCTTTTAACGGCTTACACTTCCTTTGTGGCGGTGGACAGCCAAATCCGCAACGCAAGCGGCAAGTTGGCCACCGTCCAACAACCTCTTCCTCTGCCGGAAGGTGTGTCGGACTATGCCGTGGGCGGCATCGCCAAAGGCAGAGTAGCCCCTCTACCTCAGGCGATATCCGAGGTGCGATACAAGTCGGAAGCGCGTTTTGCCGAAGAGAAACTTGCCGCGCAAGAAATCCTGCCGCCGTCTAAAAAAGATCAGACCGGACGCCTGGAAATTGTTCAGATCAAAACAGAAAAAGGCTACTCCAAAGACGATATTCTGAAAGTGGCAAGAGCCGGGTTGCCTCAAATCGAAAAATGTATGACGGGAAAAGGTCAGGCATTCCTGCTGAAAGTGGAAATCACCGTCAAAAGTGATGGAACCGTTCAAGAAGTAAAAATTCTTTCCGAAGATCGGGAGGATAAGAAAAATGAGCAATGCCTGCGGGAATCTCTGGCAAAATGGCGCTTTGCCCCTATAAAGAGCGGCCAAACGATCAAAATAATGATGACAATAAAATCAGGAGCATAGGCAAAGGGTAATCGGCGATGGGCGATAAGCGTTGAGGCACGAACCACAGGGGGGGTAAGAGCGCATATGAGCCTCCCCCCCTGACTTCTCACCCCTGCCCGCCAGTGGCATCGGCATCCATCCAGGCGGTAAAAGACTCACGGAATTCGCTGATCCGGTTGTAATCTAACTTTGCCGTAAAAACGCAAGGCATTTGCGCGGCGGCAAACAGGATATTTCCCTGAGGCTCTACCAAAGTGGAATCGCCGCTATAATCAAGATCGTTTCCGTCCTTGCCCACACGGTTGACGCCAAGAACATAGGCCTGATTTTCAACAGCTCTTGCCTGAAGCAGCAGTTTCCAGTGAGAGGCGCGTCTGGCAGGCCAGTTGGCAATAAAAATGGCAACGTCATATTGGTTTTGCTGGTTTCGGCACCAGACGGGAAAGCGCAGGTCGTAACAGATAAAGGTTTGCAGTTTCCAGCCTTTGACTTCCACGGAAAGATGACGGTTTCCCGCCGCATACACCTTGTGTTCATCCGCCATGCGAAAAAGGTGTTTTTTGTCGTAGGTTAAAATTTCGCCGTCTGGTTTTGCCCAAATCAGCCGGTTAAAATATTTCCCCTCTTCCTTGATGATGATACTTCCCAAAAGATGGGCGGATTTTTGCCTTGCTTTTGCGGCCATCCAGGAAACAGAGGCGCCATTCATGGTTTCGGCCAGCTTTTCAGCATTCAGCGTAAAACCGGTTGTCCACATCTCCGGCAGAATGATCAAATCCGTTGCTTCCGCAATGCCGTCTATCCTTTGTTCCATCCTATCCAGATTAGCCGGAATGTCTTCCCAGAAAAGCTCTGTTTGAATGATCGTAATCGTCAAATCCTGCATAATTTCTCCGCCGCCGTAATCAGGGTCTCGTCTTTTTTGGCAAAGCAAAATCGCAGCGCTTTATGATCAACACCTTGGACATAAAATACCGAAGGAGGAATGGCCGCAACTTGATGTTCAGTGGTGAGTCTCTTGGCAAAACTTACATCTTTTTCATGGGTAATCGCCTCATAGGAAAGCATCTGAAAATAGGTGCCCTTGCAGGGCAGAGGCTGAAAGCGGGAGTCTTGAATCAGCTCCAAAAACAGGTCTCGTTTTTTCTGATAAAAATCCGCGAGGGTGAGGTATTTTTCTTTCTTTTCAAGAAATTCGGCATAGGCCATTTGCGTGGGCGTATGAGAGGCAAAAGTCACATACTGGTGGACTTTTTGAAACTCCGCGGAAAGCTGCTCTGGGGCAAGGCAATAGCCAATTTTCCATCCTGTGGCATGGTAAGTTTTGCCAAAGGAGCCGATCACAAAACTTTGTCGGGCAAGATTTGGATAGCGTGCCATACTTTCATGGCGATGCCCGTCAAATACGATATGTTCATACACTTCATCGGAAACAATCAAAATATTCTTATCGGCCAGGACATCGGCAAGGGAGGATATATCTTCTATCCCGAAAATGGCGCCGGTGGGATTATGAGGGAAATTCAATATCATAAGCCTTGTCCTGGAAGAAATTGCGTCTTTTACTTCGTTCCAGTCCACAGAGTAATCCGGATATTTCAGTTGCAGATAAACAGGAACTCCACCGGCAAGTAAAACGGCGGGAGCATAGGAGTCATACGCCGGTTCAAACAAAATCACTTCATCTCCGGGCTGAACCGCACAGGTGATGGCGCAAAAAATGGCTTCCGTCGCCCCGGATGTGATGGTGATTTCCGTTTCCGGATCATAGTTCGCTCCATAAAGTTCTTTTGTTTTTTCAGAAATGCGCTGCCGCAAAGACAAAACACCCTGCATGGGGGCATACTGATTATGCCCCCATGCCATGTATTTTGTAATCAGTTGAGCAAGTTCCGGATAGACATCAAAATCCGGAAACCCTTGAGATAAATTGATGGCGCCCGCATCATGGGCCAGTTTGGACATGACGCTAAAAATGGTTACGCCAACATCGGGCAGTTTGGAAGATAACGAAACCATCTGCGGTCACGCTTTATTTCCGCGAGCCGGTCCAAACCCTGTCCGGTTGCGCTTCGCAATAGCCCCAATGGCCTTTGAATTGGTTTCCGTTAAAAACAAGAGTTGCTCTGCCCCAATAATAACGATTATTTTTAGGCGAAGAGCAGCGGCGGTCCGATTGGTCTTCAATCCAGTAACCTTCAAAAACGTTTCCTCTCATCTCGCCGATAATCTCTCCATGGTCACCCGGATTATAGGAACCGGTAATCTGGCTTCCATTCTGCCAGAAACGGACATCTTCTTGGCTGGTTTTCCACAATCCATCAATGTTGGTTCCATATCCGGAATACCCTGAAGAACCGAAACCGGATGAATTGAAATCAATGCGTTGAACATCTGAAAAATTAATGGTTTGCGTTCGGCCATCCTTGAAAAGAATGGTCAGTGTATCCTGGGCAAAAACCGTCCCCGAACCAATCAGTCCGACCGCCAACAACATCATTCCATAAGCTTTTTTCATGATTTGCTCTCCTTTCCTCTATGTTTGGTGTTTCATCATGCATCCTCTTCCGTTTTCATGACAAGAAACCCATCTGAATTTTTTATTTCATCTTGCACAACCGACTACGGAAGTCAAATGAAGTGCTCCGATCACGGCTTTTTCCGTTGGAGACCGGCAGCAATTTTTTCAATCTCCGCAATGACCTCGCCAACACTCCGACCGCCGGTCAAATACTCCATAAGACGTTCACCCGTCACTGGATCGGAGGCGCTGTTGCCTGTCTGTTTCAGGATTCCGCCCAAATCCGTCCAATGCTGAATATCCTGCTGAACACTTTCCCCTTCCGCTTTGCTTCCCGCTTTTTTGCTTTGCCTTTGCAGCTCGGGGAGAAGTATGTTTTCAATCTGCTGGGAGGAAACCACAGCCCTTATCCTTTGGTTGATAATTAACGGCGGCTCTGCCGCCCCGTCGCGGCCGGCGGTCGGCGAAACAACCATCGGAACTTGAAACTGCCGCTGCAGATATTCCAGATCCGTTATGGCTCCCTGAGCCAGCAATTTATCCACGCCGGGAATTTCGTCCTGTCCCGGCTCCCGCCGCAAAAGAGCATTCACCGCGCCGGGCGCCGAGTTCACGGTTTGGATGCACTGATCCACAATCAAACCGTTTGCGCCCCCCGATTCCACCAGCCGGTCTCCGGATTTGCCGGTAATGTAACTCCAGATGCCTGTGGAGAGCCCCTGGGCCACCGCCTCCGTTGCCGGCTTCTCCTTGCCTTCCTTCCTTGCCTTCTGGTATTCTTTTTGAGTGGCATTCAAACCGGACGTCATGGCGGAAAGACTGTCCTTCCATGCTTTGAATCTGGTTTTCTCCAGAATATCCCCTGTCCACACCTCGAGGACATTGAGGCCCGCTTGAACCACACCGCCTGTTGCCGAAGCATCAGGATCCGTCGCCGCGTCTATGGAACCAGTAAAGGAGCGATAAACCTTGTCAATGGTCTGGCCCCCCGGTGTAACCAGACTTAAGAGGCCGACCGCCGCATCCGCTGAACCTTTGACTTTTTCCGCCCTGGTCACCAGATCATCTGCGTCCAGCATGCGTTCTTCCGCTTTCGCCGCATCCTGATCGATCCTGCCCTGATACTTGTCGCGCAGAGCGTTTTTTAGCCTGCCGATCACCTCCGGATCTGTTGAACCTCCGCTTTTGACGGTGGTTTCCAGAGTTTTCCACGCTTGTTGCTGTTCCTCGTAAGGCAGCTTGCCAATGATGGCGACAGCAGCGCGATAACTGCGATTGGCTGTCGCCAGACGGCTCACTTCCTTCTGGGCGCTAACGACAATCTGGGCAAGGCAGTGATCGTCAAAAGGAGTCCGGCTGCGGAGGAACTCTCCGGTCTGGATTTCACGGATCCGGTCCTGCTCCAGAATAATGTCCGATTTCCGGTTCATGATGAGCCAGCGAATCGTTTCCGCCTGCCCGGGATTCGTCTTCAACTGTTGCTCAAGACTCCGGATATCATTACGGAAAAAATCGATCAGGGCTTCTTTCTCCCGGATTCTTTCCTGCTGTTCGCTGTCTCCTTTCGGAACTGGTTTTTGAATGATTTTCTGCGGAGGCTGCTGCGTCGCCGCCGTGACCGCGGGCGGCGCCGGTTTTGACGGCTTGAGCGTTTCCCGGGGGCCGGCCAGTGCCGCTTTGAACTGTTCCATTCCCGCCCGGTGAGCCTTGACCAGCTCTTTCATGGACAATTTGGGACGCTTGGCAAGAACCAGACCAATAAGCTGGTCGGATGACATTTTAGCAAGTCTTTCCAATTCCGGAGAGAGTCGCTCGGGCGTCCAGGTGGCGTATTTGACCTTGCCGGTTTTGGCAAGACCGATGCTTCCATCTTTTTGACGAACAGTTTCAAAAGGGAACCATTCCGCCTGATACCGGATGTATCCCCCGGAAGCCAGATAAGACTGCCGACCCTCCGGGTAGTCCATGTCTGCATACTGCGCGTAACCGCCCCCCTCCTCGCGCTCCAGGACAATCAATGACTGACGTTCTCCCGGCTCGCCGTTTCCGTAAGGTTTCGGGAAAAAGTCGCGCACAAAGTAGATATCCAGACGCTCGTCAATCTTTTTGACTTTTTTCAGGAAAAAGGATGGAGAAAATGTGTGGGTTGTGGTGCTTATTTGGGAGGTTCCCATCCCCGTATGGATGGAATAAGTCCACTTTTCATCGGACATCCAGAAACCGTCAATTTCACCCTCTTCTTCAACCGGCAGAAGGCGGGCCACCGCTTTCTGGTGTCGCTGTTTTGCCCGGGCTTTGGCCTGACGGGGTTCAGGAGGCTTGCCCTGAAGCTGAATCTGTCCGGCCACACTTTCCATCTGTTTCAGCAGCGAAGCCATCATGAGCTGTTTCTGGTGCAAAATGGAAAGAGCCGTCAAAGCGCCGGCCTCGTTTCCTTTGCTTGCCGCATCCCGGGCGGTATCCATTGCCTGATCGTGCTCAAGCCCCACTCGTCCCATCGCCTGGTGGAGAGTGGCATACGAAAGAAAAAGAGGATTCACTTTATTGAGGTAAAGATTGAGGGCCGGGTTGGGATTATCATAAAGAGGCGCCCACTGCGCTTCAAATATTTGCTGCCGCCGGGGCGAGGCGGCGCCGGACAGAAAACGGATCGTCTCCTTGGCCGATGTCACAGCGCCTGCATATTGAGCCTGGCTCAATTGATTGATGTTCAGGCCGGATTCCAACCTGGCCGGCAAAATGGCCCGGTCGGAAAGAACAACCGGTTCTGAAAGAAAAGCAGGGAAAACAGCAATAGATGATGCCATCCGGGCGCTTTTCGAAACTCCGCCTTCCGTAAGATGCGGCACTTCCCCCGTGATAATTGGAGAAGATGATTCCTGAAGCGCTTTCGTCTGACCCGATGCGCCTTTTGCTCCGACCAGGACATTCTTCAGATAGAATTCCTCTCGTTCGACCCTTTGTGTAGCCGGATCATAGATCCTGATTCCCCGGTCAAAACCTTTTTCGCCGGCCACTTTTTCGGTGAAAAAATTCTCCTGCGAAATCTTTTTCCCCGCTGGATTATATAAGGTCACGATGCGAAGAATATTCGTATCCTTTGCCAGACTTTCGTCCCGAATTTTCCTTTCTTCCCCGTCATAATAAACCGTATTCCGGAAAACTCCATTTTCCTTGGCGAACTTCTCCGTAAAATACGTCTCCATGCGCTCCTTTTTCTTTCTTTTTCTGTCGTAAAAGGTGATGATCTTGACAATCTCTTCACCGGAAAAAATCGCCTCCGTTTTCATCAGCAAATGGTCATCGTCATAATAGCTGAACATTTTCGATATATTTCCCTTGTTTACCTGGTGCTCCACCACTTTTTCGGCACGGGCCAAATGAACGGCTGGCAGACAGAAAAGGATCATCAGGGCAATCCATATTTTTTTCATGGCTTTTCCTCCGTTTTCTTATCTGATCGGAACTTTAAAGAAAAAATTCACCGTCGAAGAAGTTTTGACATAATGACATTTAAAAGTCAAATTCGACCCCCAATATCGTGATTTCTTGACCGGACAGGTCATTTATGACAAAGAGCCCCAAAATGCGGCGGTATTCTGATTCGAAAAATGAAATATTTGAGCATAACGCTTTGTTCATCAGCCGTGCTGGCTGTCATTCTGTATATTTTTTCTGTTCCGCTTCTAAACGGGGCAGGACAGGCGCTGGTGCGCAACGACAATATACAGCCTTCCGACTGCCTTGTCATTTTGGCAGGAGACACAACGGGTGAACGTATGCGCGGAGCTATCAAGCTGTGGAAAAAAGGTTATGCCGGAAAAATTGTGTTCTGGAGCGGCTCGCGGGAATACTCCGAACGTATATTCCGTCAAATGGAAGAAAATGAAGTTCAAAGAAACCAAATTTTATGGTCGGACCAGCGCCTGACGGAAGACAGCACTTACGGCGAAGCCCTGGTCAATATCCGCCTGCTAAAGCAAGTTCATGCCCGATCTTTTATTCTGGTAACCTCCGATTACCACACGGCCCGCTCGGGGCGAATTTACTCCTTGCTGGCAAAAAAGAACGGGATGACCCTTTGCGTTTATCCTGTGCAAAGCAAGGAAGTCACCCTGGATAAATGGTGGAGAAACCCTGTCGACAGAAAGGAAGTGCTACGAGAATGGCAAAAAACGATTTGGTATTTATTACGGTATCATGAGTAAAACGGCTACCCATGGTCAAGAGTTTTCAAGATCATCCGGTCGATTTTGGACAAGGGCAGCTTGTTCAGGTCGGATGCGGACACCCAGCGCCATTTTTGACACCCAAGAGGCCTTGGCTTTCCTTTTTGCAAATGGCAGGCATAGGAAAAAAGGGTCAAGCGAAAGTGCGTATACGCATGCTGGCGGGAAGCCAATGGTCTGTCAATACCAATCGTAATATCCAGTTCTTTTTTTACAGCCTGTTTCAGGTTTTCCTCAATTTTTTTCATATTTTCCACAAAACCACCGGGCATTTTCCACAAGGAAGCCAAAAGGCCGGAGTCCGGACGCTGCACAAATAGAAGCCTGCCCTTTTCATCGTAGATCACAGCCGCCGCAGCCAGACGATGGGGAATGGGTCGTGATTTCACGGTAACCGGAAGAATATCTTGCAGATTTTGAAGATAGGCGCGGCAAAGGCCGGATAACGGACAAAGGGAACAATCCGTTTTTCTGGCTTTGCAGACGGTGGCCCCAAGGTCCATGAGGGCCTGATTGAAATCACCGGGACATTTGGTGGAAATGAGCGAGGCGGCAAGCTCAGCAAGCTTCTTTTGCTCACCCGGATTATCCACAGGTTTCCGGATGGCGAAAATCCGGCACAAAATGCGGCGGATGTTTCCGTCAACAGCGGGAAACACCTTCCCGTAAGCGATGCTGGCTATGGCGCCGGCCGAATATTCACCAATGCCGGGCAGCGTCCGCAGATCTTCGGGCTTGCTGGGAATCCGGCCTTGCCAGCGATCAACAATGATGCGGCTGGCGGCATGGAGATTTCGGGCGCGGGAGTAATATCCCATGTTTTCCCAGCTTTTCAGCACATCCTGCGGCAAAGCATTCGCCAGATCATGAACAGTGGGAAAAACTTTGATAAAACGATGATAAAACGGAATGACGGTATCCACCCGGGTCTGCTGAAGCATGACTTCCGAAACCCAGATACGGTAAGGGTCCGTTGTTTCCCGCCAGGGCAAGAGGCGCCGGTTGGACCGGTACCAGGCCAGCAACCGTCGTACCAAAACAGGCTTTATTTTTTGAGCATCTTGAAGCATGGCCGTCTGTATATCTGATTTTCTGCTGTATCGCAATCAAGCGTCTTTCCTGACCGATTTGTTCTTGACAGAAGAGGAGATGTGCGTCATACGAAAAACCCATGTATCAATTCAAAAAGTATTTTTTATGAAGTATCCGTTAATCTGAATACAAGGAGAGAGTATGTCGAATTCACTAAAGTACAAAGAAGTTTATGAGCAGTCCATCCAACAGCCTGACGTTTTCTGGGGAGACGCGGCACAAGCCATTACATGGACAAAAAAATGGGATAAAGTTCTTGATGACGCCAATGCGCCTTTTTACCGGTGGTTTGCAGGCGGTGAACTCAATACCTGCTATAACGCATTGGATTGCCATGTTGAATCCGGCAGAAAGGACCAGGTGGCGGTGATTTACGACAGCCCCGTCACG
>DAOLNX010000081.1:0-5701 GCA_035416785.1 Smithellaceae bacterium
GCTTTCTTGAGTCCGTCCGAATCAAAGGAAAGATTCATTCCCCCGACCGGTTGACCTTTTTTTGACGTCGCCCGCACAATACCGTTGTGCACCAGAATCATGCCCAGTTCATCCGGCAAACACTCTTTTTTTATTTCCGAAATCCATTTTTCAACCATGCATCCTCCTGCATCGACAACACAGAATCCTAATCCTGTCGGTAGTTAAAGCCCGGTTTCAGAATCCGGAACGGTTGGCCGGGCTTCTTCGGCAGGTTGCTTCAACGCCAGCTCAGACAGTTTCATGGAAACCATGCTGGCCAGTGAAAAAAGCAATGATGTGTCCATGTCGGTCTTATAACGGCCCGCATCCGCATCGCCATTATTCCATGACCCCATCACCCGACCATCAATTTCAAAGGGAACAACAGCGATCGACTTGATAAAAAACTTCCGGTGAGAAGGCATCAGTTTGTAAAAAGGCTGAAGGTGATGATTGGCAAGAATCGGTTTCGCTCCCGCGGTCAGAATTTGTTCAAACAGTTCCTGAGACACAATGGAAAGCCGGTCTTTCAAAATATCCGAGGCCCTGGCCGCCTCAATAAACGACACTCCCTTTTCGTGGTCAATCCATGTCAGCCAGACAAAGGGAACGCCGAATTCTCTTTCAATGCCGGTAAGTAGGACTTCAAAAAGCCCTGTGACCGTTTCCGATAAAGACACATCGGCCTCAACTTTTCGGAATCGTTCGGCAATTTCCTCGTTGATACGCTGAAGATCTTCTCTTTCCCCCATTAAACATTCCCTTCCCATACGCTATAAATGACCGCATGATCAGACGGTTTCTCAGCCAGACGTGTCGTCAGATCAATGGTGCAGCCGCTGGATTTTACAGCGGCTGTTTTCGTTGCCAGAATGTGATCAACCCGCCAACCTAGATTGCGGCTGACAGAATCCCGAACTCGATAATCAAAAAATGTATATTGTCCCGGAACGTCCGGATGATGTCTGCGAAAGATATCCGTCAATCCCCAGGAGACCAGGCTTTCAAAAGCTTTCCAGACTTCAGGACGAAAAGAAACATGTCCCAGAATCCTTTTGGGATCATGCACATCCAGCTGTCCCGGAGCCACATTAAAATCGCCGCACAGGATCACTTTCTGATCCGGTTGGAAATTCTTCTGCAAATAGTCTTTCAGACGTGAAAACCAGGCCAGCTTATAGGCAAACTGCGGTTTGTCAACCTCCTGACCCTGCGGCACATAAACGTTTACAATGATCCAATCGCCAAATTGCACCATCGCCAGACGATCAGCATCCGGCGGATCTTCCGAAAGTCCAAAAGCAATTTTTTGTGGTTTTTGAACCGACGCAATCGCCACACCATTGTATTGTTTGCTGCCGCAAAATGTGACCGTGTAACCCAGTGCTTCAAATTCCGCCACAGGAAACCTTGCATCTTCCACTTTCGTCTCCTGCATACACAAAACATCCGGCCGGTGATTTTGCAGCCAGGGCAATACAATATGCAGTCGGGACCGGATGGAATTGACATTGTATGTGGCGATCTTCATATTGAAAACCAAACTTCTCGACGAATTTTTTTTATGTTATCACTCCCGGCGTTTACGCTCAAGGCCTTTTATAGCCTTTACAAAAAAGCCATTTTCGTACCGACACGATTCATCTTATTTGCAAATTATTCATCCCGGCGACTCTTCATCTGGCGACGTGTTGCATCAAGCTCCATCTTGCGCAGGCGCACACTTTGCGGCGTAACCTCCACAAGCTCATCTTCCGCAATAAATTCAATGGCTTGATCCAGAGACAGAATATGCGGCGGGCGCAGGATCACTGTGGCATCGGATGTGGAGGCCCGCATGTTGGTCAACTTCTTTTCCTTAACGATATTAACATTCAAATCTTGCGGACGGTTGCGCTCTCCCACAATCATACCCGCATAGACATGTGCGCCAATCTCCACAATCATTTCTCCCCGATCCTCCATCGCATAACTGGCATACCCTGTCACCCGTCCGGAGCGATCGGCTACCAGCACACCGGTATTTCGCTGGGGAATGGAACCGAACCACGGAGCATAATCCTCCAGAAGGGAATTCATCACGCCCCCCCCCTTCGTATCGGTCAAAAACTGGCTGCGAAATCCGATCAGCCCGCGCGAAGGAATTAAAAACTCCATGCTGACTCGGCCACTGCCTTTATTGACCAGACTTTCCAGGCGTCCTTTACGGATAGACAATTTCTCAGTGATTTTTCCCACAAACTCTTCAGGAATATCCAGAAATAATCTTTCCACCGGTTCAAGCGTTTTGCCATCTTGCTGCCTGGTAATCACCTGAGGCTTGGAAACCATCAGTTCGTAGCCTTCTCGGCGCATGGTTTCAATAAGCACGGCCATCTGCAATTCACCCCGTCCGCACACTTCAAAAGCATCGGTCCGCTCCAATTTTCTTATTTTAATCGCCACATTACGCAGCGATTCTCTTTCCAGTCTCTCCAGGAGGTGGCGCGACGTCAGATACTTTCCCTCTTTTCCCGCAAAGGGCCCGTCATTGACATAAAAAATCATCGAAACCGTCGGCTCATCCACCACCAGCCTCGGCAGCGGCTGCGGATTTTCAAAAGAGGAAATCGTGTCACCGATTGAGACATTTTCCACGCCCGCCAATGCAATGATGTCTCCTGATTCCGCTTCGGCAACCGGCTTTTTCGTGAGACCGTGAAACATATAAAGCGCGGAAAGCCGAATACCGCTTTGCACTTTTTCTTTTGTGCAAAGGCTATACGTTTTATTCATTTCCAGTTTTCCGTTTTGCAGGCGACCGACGGCAATCTGGCCGACATAGGCATCATAATCCAGATTGGTCACCAGAAATTGTGTATTGGCATCGTCATCTCCCGAAGGAGGCGGGACACTGTCAAGAATGGTCTGCAAAAGCGGTTGCAGATCAACGCCATCATCGCCCGGTTTTCTGAAACTGACGCCGGTTTTGGCATTTGTGTATAAAATCGGAAACTCAATTTGCTGCTCCTGTGCGCCCAGATCAATAAACAAATCGTAAGTCTCTGAAATCACTTCAGCAATACGGGCATCGGACCGGTCAATTTTATTAATAACCAAAATAATCGGCAAGTGTCTGGCCAGAGCCTTTTTCAGGACAAACCGGGTTTGCGGCAGCGGCCCTTCACTGGCATCCACCAGAAGCATCGCGCCATCGACCATATTAAGGCTGCGCTCAACCTCCCCGCCAAAATCCGCATGACCGGGCGTATCAACAATGTTGATTTTGACGCCCTTGTAATCCACAGCGGTATTCTTGGCCGCAATGGTAATGCCTCGTTCTTTTTCCAGGGCCATCGAATCCATCACACGATCTTCCACGGCCTGGTGTGAATGAAAAATTCCCGTTTGTTTCAGCATGGCATTGAGCAAAGTGGTTTTCCCATGGTCAACATGGGCAATAATGGCGACATTTCTTAAGTGTTCTTTTTTCATTTTCTTTTCATATCCAATTTAGCGTTTCATAATTTTGTGGCAGAGCTTTACACTAATATGGCAAGAAAATCAAAAAGGGAAGGAAAGGAAAAAACAATATTTAAGAATATCATGCCGTCATCCTTTACAAATTGCCGGTAAATCGTTATAATTTTGCCAAGTCAAACAAAAAAACAGAAAAGGCGGCGGAAATGGCTTACATAAAAATCAATTTCGGCAGCAATTTTGAAGATGAGTTTCAAAAAGCAGTGGATGAAGTTTTTCACCTCGTGCGTCCGGCCTTTAAAAACTATGAATGCATCTGGCATCCCAACATTGATGTGTATGAGTCCGAGGAAGAGGTAATTGTCCTTGCAGCGATTGCCGGACTCGGAAAGGAGGAGCTGCACATCGAGGTAAACCGGAAAAAAATTAAAATTGCCGGAATTCGCAAGGTCATTCAGCTTTTGCAAAACGCACGCTACTGCCAAGCGGAAATTCCACATGGCTATTTTGAAAGAAGTGTCGCCCTTCCCGCCCCGGTGGACGCAGAGTCCGCCACGGCGTCTTACGCCGACGGCATTCTGATGGTTCGCATGAAGAAAATGCCGGCGAATAAAATTCATCGAGTGCCGATCGTTTCTCCAAAATAGCGGAGTATTCCCCGAAAACACGTAAGGAGGCAAAACATGACGGAGCCAAACGTCTCTGTAAATCAAAATACTTTTAACATTCCGGAAATCATTCCGATTCTACCGCTGCAGAATGTCATGGTGTTTCCCAAAACAATGATTCCGCTGGAAGTTACGGGAAGCGCATCGCTTTTGGTGGACGAAGCCATGACCAAAGACCGTCTGGTCGGACTCATCATGATGAAACAAGATCTGGAAAATGCCCAGGATATCGCCCTGAACGATCTGCACACCGTCGGCACATGCGCAGTGATTCTCAAAATGGCCAAAACCGCAGAAAACCGCGCCCAGCTTTTGCTTCAGGGATTGACCCGTTTCTCGATTGTCGAACTGATTGAAGGCAAGCCCTATCAGCAGGCTCGCGTCAAAATCATAGAGGAAAGCGAAATCAAGGACATTGAAACGGAAGCATTAATGTCCAACCTTTTGTCCTTGTTTGACCGTATTCTCAAACTCTCTCCTTTTCTGCCTCCGGAGTTTGGCCCGATGGCCAAGTCCATCACAGAAGCCGGAACGCTGGCCGACCTGATTGCATCGATCATCAATGCGCCTTTAGAAGACAAACAGAAAATTCTCGACATCGGTGATGTCAAGAACCGTCTGAAAGAATTGACCCGACTGGTGAATCATCAGATGGAAGTTCTTGAACTGGGCAACAAGATTCAAACCAAGGTCAAAGACGACATCGATAAAAACCAGCGGGAATACTATCTGCGCCAGCAACTGAAAGCCATCCGGCAAGAGCTGGGAGAAACCGATGAAAATGCAGTCGAAACCGAGGAATACCGGAAGAAAATCGAAGAAAAGAATCTTCCCGAAGAAGCCAAAAAGGAAGCCCTGCGAGAACTGGAACGGCTCTCCCGGATGAATCCGTCCTCAGCAGAATACACAGTGTCTTCAACCTACTTGGACTGGATCACCGCCCTGCCCTGGCACAATGAGACCACCGACAATCTGGATATCGCCAAGGCACGCCAGGTATTGGACGAAGATCACTACGGACTTACCAAACCCAAGAAGCGGATTATTGAATATCTGGCTGTGCGCAAATTAAAACCGGATTCCAAGGGACCGATTCTCTGCTTTGCAGGCCCTCCGGGCACAGGCAAGACCTCCCTGGGACAATCCGTCGCGCGCGCGCTGGAACGCAAATTCGTCCGCATCTCTCTGGGCGGTGTACGAGACGAAGCGGAAATCCGCGGCCACCGGCGAACCTACGTCGGCGCTTTGCCCGGCAGAATTATTCAAAGCCTGCGGCGCGCTGAATCGAATAACCCCGTTTTCATGCTTGATGAAATCGATAAGCTTGGCAGCGATTTTCGTGGCGATCCTTCCTCGGCACTTCTGGAAGTGCTGGACCCGCAGCAAAACAACTCCTTTACCGACCATTACCTGGACGTGCCGTTTGACCTGTCCAAAGTCATGTTCATCGCCACGGCCAACATGCTGGATACCATACCGCCTGCGCTTCTGGACCGGCTGGAAGTCATTGAACTCAACGGCTACACCCAGGAAGAAAAAGTCAAGATTGCCGA
>DAOLNX010000081.1:5801-14376 GCA_035416785.1 Smithellaceae bacterium
GTACGGGTCCCCATTGACATCGACTCACGCATCACCCGACCCGGCATTGCTATCGGATTGGCCTGGACGCCGGTGGGCGGCGATGTGCTGTTCGTTGAAGCCACCGCCATGAAAGGGAAAAAAGGCCTCACACTAACGGGACAACTTGGCGATGTTATGAAGGAATCCGTATCGGCGGCATTGAGTTTTATTCGTACCAACGCCAAAGAACTAGGCGTCGATCCGGATTTCTTTGACGACCGTGACATTCATATCCATGTTCCCGCAGGCGCAACTCCCAAGGACGGCCCCTCGGCCGGTGTAACCATGCTTGCGGCCTTGACCTCTCTATTAACCAACCGCAGGGTAAAAAAGAAACTGGCCATGACCGGCGAAATCACGCTGCGCGGCGCAGTGCTTCCCGTGGGCGGCATCAAGGAAAAAGTCCTGGCAGCCTACCGGGCGGGCATTACGTCTCTTATTTTACCTGAGTGGAATAAAAAAGATTTGGAAGACATTCCGGTGGACGTGCAAAAGGCCATTACCTTCCACTTTGTCGATGACATGCTGGATGTGCTGAAGCTTGCCCTGGAACCGGTCAGGGAAAAGAAAAAAGTCTCCAAAGTGGTAAAAAAAATCCCGGCCCTTCTGAAAAGCAAGCGTTCAACACCGAATCGCAAAGAGAGAAAACGCTTATAAAGAGAGGAGGCGCCTACCGGACATATTTTCCGGATTGGAATATTTGCTGCCTTTCTGCTTCCGGCAAAAGACAGCCGGCAACACAGACGGATGTGCAATTACCATCACAAGGTTCGACATGGATGGTAATCGTTGAGGCGAAAAATTTTTCCGAAATCGCACATTTCAGATCCCGGGTAATGCCGTGGGAAACTTCCACGGTCATTTGCGGATCAACCTTGATGTGAAATTCAATAAAGCGGAAGTTTCCGGCCTTGCGCGTCCTTAACTGGTGATAACCATGAATCTCCGGCTTATCATTCATGATTATGCCGCGAATCCACTCTTCTTCATCGTGGGGCAGTTTCACATCCATAAGATCACCCAACGCCCGCGAGGTTAAATCGTAAGCCGCCTTCAAAATAAACACTGCCACAAATATCGCCGCTACGGGATCGAGCCAGTGAATGCGCGGATCAACAAGGAAGAGGTGCCCAAGCCAGATAATGCTCAGACTGACCATGACGCCCATGGAGGTATAGACATCGGTCCGCAAATGCCAGGCATCCGCTTGCAAGGCAATGGAGTCCGCCGCTTTGCCTACTGCAAAAAGCCTCTGGGAAACAAAAAAATTGAGCGCAGCGGATAGAAACATGACCGCAACACCCCAGCCGGGAGATTCTATTTCCTGTGCGGAAACCAATTTTTTAAGTGACTCAAAAACAATCCAGAAAGCGGCAACAAAGATCAGCATAGCTTCCACGAAACCGGAAATGCTTTCCAGTTTACCGTGGCCGAATGGATGGGCGTCATCCGCCGGGAGATGCGATTTCTTAACAGAAAACAGGGCGATTGCCGCCGCCAGCAAATCCATTCCGGAATGAATTGCCTCGGAAATAATGGATACAGAACCGATCAGAACCCCAACGATAACTTTAAAGACAACCAAGATGGCGTTAGATACAACGGATAACATCGCCACATGTTCTTTTTGCTGCTGAATAGATGACAATGGAAAATCTCCTTGGTGGATTGTTTTTTCCCGGTTCAGTCGAGTCTTTTCATCGCCTAAACCGGGCTCTTAATTCTTTTCATTCGGAATACCAAGGGCATCCCTAAAGAATTCAATGGCGACGGCATTGAGCCGCTCATGCACGGCTTGACGGTCAACACTCTGGTGGTCACGACACAGGGCGCCTGCGATATTACGGCCGAAAGACGTGCAGAGATCAAGAAAGATGAAATGCCCCTCATCGGCATCCAGTTTCAGAAGTTTGGCACCGTGAATATTTGCACAGTAATAAGCTACATTCGTTTTGTATGGCGTGACATCATCCTTGATGGCACCCACCAGAAAAACCGGCACCGTGATGGCTTTCAAACTGTTTGCATCAACCCCCTGGGCTACGGCGGGAGCCATGGCGAAAACAGCCTGAATACGTTCATCCGCATATGAAAGCCGGGCGGATGAAAAGCGTTTGATCATTTTCGACCAGTTGATGTCATCCGGAAACAAACAGACCGGATCATTTTCTGTTTCGGAACAAAATTCAATCATTTGTATCATGTTATATTTTGCCCCGGCCAAGGCCAGCGCCGTGTAGCCACCCGCTGAATGTCCCGCCGCCGCTATGCGCCCTGCATCGATTAACGGTCCAATGGCGCTATCTTTCAGAAGCCTGTTCAAAACAAAACTGACATCTTGGGGGCGTTCCCATACAGCGATATAGCCATCCGGTGTTTTATCATACCAGGTGTTTCCGGGATGATCGATACCGGCTACGATAAAGCCGTTTTCCACCAGATTCCGGATAAACCAGGAGTAGTTTGTGACTGAACCTTCCGTGCCGTGCGAAAAAAGAACAAGTGGTTTGGTCCCGGCCATCGGAAGCGCATCGTTGATCAAACGCTTATCTAACTGAAAAGGAGCCAAAAACGATCCTGAAGCCACTCGCTTTTCCACGGGCTGGATAGGATACCAGATATAGGTTTTGATATTCCGGTCTCGATCAGCGTCATGATAACTTCTCGTTGTCAGACCAACGCGCACAGTCTGTTTTTCCGGCAGTACACAGGCCCAAAGGGAAGAACCGGCCAGAAAGAGAAAAAGAAAGATCATACAAATATTCGACATCATTTTGAGTAATTTTTTCATAAAGACTTTCTTTGCATGTTCCCGGCATTCCGTCGTCGAAAAAAATAACCTAAACCAGAACGGGAAAGATTTTTCATTTTGCATATCACGTCAGTAAAGCAATTTCCCGTTTTTTCCGATGAAACTTGCGGATTGTCTTTCCAGAAATGACATTCTATGGTAGGCAACCGGCCGCAAAACGGTAAAAAAACCATGAATCCAAAAAGCTTGCGCAAATTCTTTCAAAACGCCTCCGCCAAAGATTGGAGCAACTGGCGCTGGCAGATGCAAAACCGGGTGACTCTCCCCGAAAAACTGCCCGATTTTCATGACATATCCCCTGTATTGAAAGAGGAAATGCGCAAGGTGCTGCCTTCTTATCCGATGGCCGTCACCCCCTATTTCCTGTCGTTAATTTCGGAATACGATGGATTGGGACCCGTAGCCGCCCAATGCCTTCCGAACATCAAAGAAATCAAAATTCTTGAGAATTTTCCGAAAGATCCGCTTGGAGAAGACGGCAATATGCCGATCCCGAAACTGATCCATCGCTATCCGGACCGCGTCCTGGCCATGGTCACCCAGACCTGTGCCACGTATTGCCGGCACTGCAACCGCAAGCGTTTCTGGAAAACACCACAAAACTTCCCCTTGCAAAAACACCTGCAACAAATGGTTCGATACATAGCGGAATCACCAAGCATCCGTGAAGTGATTATTTCCGGCGGCGATCCGCTGACCTTTGACGATGCAAAGCTGGAGATGATCCTGGACTCTTTCTCGACCATACCCAGTGTGGAAATTCTGCGCATCGGAAGCCGTATGCCATCGGTTTTACCGATGCGCATCACAAACGACCTCTGCCGAATGCTGAAACGTTATCGTCCGCTGTGGTTCAATACTCAATTTAATCATCCAGATGAAATCACAAAGGATGCGGCTGATGCCTGCCAAAAAATTCAAGAAGCGGGCATCCCCGTTTCCAATCAAGCGGTGTTGCTCAAGGGTATCAACGACAATCCGGATGTCATGGCCCGCCTTTTATCCAGTCTGCAAAAAATATCCGTCCGCCCCTACTATCTTTTTCACTGCGAACCGGTTCGGGGATGCGGACATTTTCGCACAGACCTTGCCCAGGGTCTGTCGATGATGGAAACGTTGCGAAAAAATTGTTCCGGATTGGCACTTCCACAATACGTGGCGGATTTACCGGGTGAATCGGGCAAAGTTCCCATTTTAACGCTATCGAAAGCACTGAAAATGGATTTACAGAAACACCAAGATTTTTTTGACAATTCTCAATAATTGGATTAGGAAGGGCCCGGGAATGAAAAACCAAAAACATCCATTGACCGTCATGAAGGAGAAAAGAGATTTATGTACACTGCCAGCGATTTAAGAAAAGGGCTGCGCCTGAAAATCGACAACGAACCTTACGTAATCGTTGAATTCAACTTTGTCAAACCGGGAAAAGGGCAGGCCCTGTACCGCACCAAGCTCAAAAATATGATCAACGGCAACCAGTTTGAAAGAACTTTTCGGTCTGTTGACAATTTTGAACCGGCCGATTTGCGTGAAAAGAAAATGCAGTATCTCTATAAAGAAGGTGACAAATTCTGTTTCATGGACAACGAAAATTACGAGCAGGTTTATCTGACGGAAGACCAGGTGGGAGATGCCGTCAACTTTTTGCTCGACAACATTGAGGTGGAAATTCTGCTTTTTGAAGACCGGCCAATCGGCATCAGTTTACCCAATTTTGTTGAACTTTTTGTCACGGAAGCAGAACCCTGGGCCAAAGGCGACACGGTTTCCGGCGCCACCAAACCGGTGAAGGTGCAAACAGGCTACACCATTCTGGTGCCGACCTTTGTCTCGGAAGGCGAAAAGATCCGCATCGACACGCGCACGGGAGAATATCTCACTCGCGTCAAAGGCTGATGAACCTTGAGTTTCGTCTTGCGGGATGAACAATTTTATCTGGCGCGCAAATCGGGAAATCTCCGTTTGCGCGCCGTTCTGATTTCAAGCATCCGCCGTTTTTTTGAAAAGCATCTTTTTCTGGAAGTCGAAACCCCCCTTTGCATACCCGCACCCGCGCCGGAGGAACATATTGAGGCCATCCCTTCAGAAGACTGGTTTTTACAAACCTCTCCAGAGCTTTATATGAAAAGGCTGATGGCGGCAGGCTATCCCCGGATATTCCAAATCTGCAAATGCTTTCGCGCCAATGAAAGAGGAAACCGGCATCTGCCGGAATTCACCATGCTGGAATGGTATGTCGCGCAGTTTGACTATCATCAATTAATGGATCAATGTGAGACTCTGCTGATTGACGCTTTCCAATCCGCCAAACAAATGCAAAGCATCGCGCAGCTACCGTCAGAAATCCATTTTTGTTCGCCCTGGCACCGAATCACCGTCGCGGACGCCTTTATGCAATATGCGCCCGTTTCTTTGGAAGAAGCTCTGGAGAAAAATCGGTTTGATGAAATTTTGGTGGAATATGTCGAACCTCATCTGGGCAAAGACCGGCCCTTATTTCTATATGACTATCCAAGATCCATGGCGGCCCTGGCAAAATTAAAGGAAGACCGGCCGGACATTGCGGAGCGCTTTGAGCTTTATATCGGAGGCATCGAAATTGCCAACGGTTTTTCAGAATTGACCGATCCCGTCAGCCAGAGGAGGCGCTTTGAAGAAGCGCTGGCATTTCGGGCAGGGGAAAATCGCGCAAAATATCCCATGCCGGAACCGTTCCTGGCTGCTTTGGAAAACCTGCCGCCCTGCGCAGGCATCGCGCTGGGCATTGACCGGTTAATCATGATTCTAACCGGAACCTCAACCATTGATGACGTTGTTGCCTTTCCTCCGGAATGGCTTTAGCCGGATCAAACACTCGATAAGGTAAATAATACTCTCATGACCATTCCCCTTCTGCCTTTGTGGTTTCAAAAACCGGTTTTGTTTCACGAAACCGGTTTTAAGCAATTAACAATCAGTCCCAGCCCTCAAGGCTTCCGGTTTATCGCAACCTCTTCAATGGTTCCGCTGGCGCTGGCAGAGTTCTTTGATGCCGCAGGCTGTTTTCCCATTATATTTATGCCTGCATCGGACGGCCGGATACTCCCCCATGCGCTTCTGGGGCTTCATCAAAACGAAAACCTCTTTGTGAATCAAGAAGGGAAGTGGCTGGGACGCTATCGCCCAGCCTGTATCAGATGCTATCCTTTCATGATGACAGAAACCGGAGATGGGCGGGAAGCTTTTTACATGGATCAATCATTTGATGGCTTCAACACGAAAGAAGGAGTCTTGCTCTTTGAAAACGGAGTTCCCAAGCCCGAAATGTTTGAAATTCAATCCTTCATACGGAATTTCTCTTTTCAGATTCGCCAGACAGCGCACAATTGCAAAGTCCTGGCGGATACCGGATTGCTTGTCCCGATCCCTGCCATAAAAGACTTCGCCGCCAATAGGCAAAACGGCATGTTAAAAATTGATGAGCACAAACTCCGTCAATTGCCGGATAAGGACATTGTCAAACTATTTCGCAATGGCCTTTTATCTGTCATGCAAACCCATCTTTTTTCGCTTGGCAATATCGTCTTGCTTCAACAAAGGAAAAAATACACAGAAACAACTTCAACAGAAAGGAATTTTTCCGCACAGCCATCTCAAGAAACGCCAATGACCGAAACCCCAGAAAAAACCGTCTTCTTGACTTTGAACCATTCTGCTTTTTCCTTTCGTCAGCCCATGCGACAGATTCGCATGACCCTGCTGCTGCCAGATATCCCTCCGGATTGGCATAAGCTGGATCAATGGCTCCGTAATGCGTGGGAACTGGATATTGAACTGGACAACCGTTTTATCCACACGGATGAAAGAACAGAACAGACCGAGCTTGCGATCAACCTGGCCTGGCGATGCCTGATGGCGGCGGGCGCCATCCTCCGGGCAGGAGGCATTCCGGTTTTTGACGTCGGTTGTATTCTCCAAACCGAGCCAAATCGGCAAAACCCATCCGAATGGATTGTTGTTGTAGCGCTTCCCCTCATCGATGAAATTCCTGACACCTTTTATCAAATCGCGATGGAAACAGCCTTGCAAAACATTCAAAAGCGCTTGCGCGAGGCGGATCCGGGGCAAAGCAGTGAACAGGACTTCATTGAAATAATCAACAAAGCGTTAGAACCGATGAAAAGCAAGATTAATGCGGGAAGGTCCACCATTCCCGTACTGCGCGTGGCGCGTCAAAACAATATTCCGTTTTTCCATATCGGCGCAGGCGTTTACCAACTGGGTTGGGGATGCCAGTCACAACGTATTGACCGGAGTATTTCTGGAAAAGATTCTCTTCTGGGCGCAAAAATATCGCAAAACAAGGCCTGGTCAGCAAGTCTGCTGCGCAGGGCCGGCTTGCCCGCGTCGGAGCACGAGATTGCGGATTCGGAAAATGAAGCCCTTGAAGCGGCCCGAAAGCTTGGCTGGCCTGTTGTGGTTAAACCTGCCGACCTGGACCGTGGAGAAGGAGTGTCGCTTCAAATCAAAAATGATCCTGCGCTTTTGAAAGCATTCAAAGCAGCTTACAGAAAATCAAAAATAAAAAAGGTTTTGATTGAACGAGAAGTTTCTGGAATCTGTCATCGCCTTTTCGTGGCCCATGGCCAGTTGCTGTATGCAGTCAAAAGGCTGCCGAAATCCATTCTTGGAGACGGTTTGAAAACCGTAAAGGATTTGATTGGGGATGCCAATTACGCCGAACAAGTCAAAGCGCCCTGGCTCCGGTTGGAGCCTTTTCCCTGCGACACTCTGGCCATTGAATCCATGCGCCGCGCCGGTTTTACCCTTGCCTCCGTTCCCGATGCCGGAAGCCTGGTTCCTTTAAGACCAGTTGAATCCACGCAATGGGGGGGGGAAGACGAGGATATGACCCATGCCGTTCATCCAGACAATCTGAATCTGGCCCTGCGCGCTGCCTCCCTTTTTGATTTACAGGTAGCCGGCATCGATCTCATCAGTTTGGATATTTCCGTTCCCTGGCATGAAAACGGCGCCATCATCAATGAAATCAACTTTGCGCCCACGCTGGGAGATGGAAATGTCAGTCGAAAATACATCCCTTTGTTTCTAAAGAATTTTATGGAAGGAGACGGTCGAATTCCTGTTGACATTTTTATCGGCGGCAGGCAGGCAATGATTGAAGCAAAAGCAAGGCATCAGTCCAATGTGCAAAAGAAAATATCCTGCTTTCTAACAAGCGACAGCCTGACGCTGGATCCCTCCGGTGCACCCCTTTCCTTCACTTTCCAAAGCCTTTTCAAGCGCTGCCGGGCGTTACTGATGAACCGTCAGGTTGAAAAAATGATTCTTGTGGCGCAAACCGATGAATGGCTGTTCACCGGTTTGCCGGTTGACAAATTCTCTTTCATTGCACGAATAGACAACGAGCTTTCGTCCTGGAATCATCTGGAAGAAAAATTGCCACAAAACAGAATCGATGCTCTGACAAAGCTCATCTCCCCATAAATAATCATCTTTCCCATTCTTTTTCCAGAATGGAGAATAAATTCATCTGCCTTCTTATCCCGAAATGATGTCGTTGCCAGTTCTTCCCGATAAAACGCGTAAATCTCTTCGCTTCGTCCTTTTCCAGACCTCAATTCCTTACAAACACGGCAGAAGTCAGAGTTCCAAGTTCCACTTGCAACTCTTGCCGGACCACCTGCGCGCCCATGAGAATCGCCTGACGGACATCAATCGACCCCGCCGCATCCGGGG
>DAOLNX010000082.1:0-14161 GCA_035416785.1 Smithellaceae bacterium
AAATCGCCCACATGGTCTCACGGGCGCCTTCCTCGATTTTTTTTGCAATCTCCACCTCACCTTCTCTGCTTAAAAGTGACACCAATCCCATTTCCCGTAAATACATCTTCACCGGATCTCCGGTCTTGCCCACTCCGGGAACCAAAGCAAGCGCCTCTGGAAATTTTGACGGCAAAGTGTCTTCCATCGGCTTTTTTACCACCAGCTTTTCGCCTTGTTCGGTATCAATAATATCAATGTTTTTTTCTCCGAATAACATAATGATGTCATCAATCTGATCCGAGGAATTTACATCCGGCGGTAAAATGTCATTAACGTCATCATAGGTTAAAAATCCCTTTTCCGCACCAAGTGAAAGCAGTTTTTTAAATTCATCGGAATGTATTTCTTTGGCCATCTGAAATCCCCCAAAATAATAACTTATTGATTAATGTATCGATTTTTCTTCATTTATTAAATTCAGCTTCTGAAGTGTCAGATGATGAACCAGTTTCTGATCGCCCGACTCTTCAGCTTGCCTGAGTTTGAGTTGAACCTGGCGCTTCTGCTCTTTGTACCATTTTTCCCGGATTCGGCGAACATTATCTTCAAAATTACGTTCAATAGCCTGATCATCGGCTGGAGGCGCTTCCAAGCTTAATTTATACAGATTTGTCCGAAGAGATTTATCTTCATCGGATGAAAGAATCGTATTGATATCAACATACCCAAGAAGTTTATACGTCTGAATAATTTTCTCACAAAGCTTTTTTAGAAAAGGATCTGTAAAAAAACCGGATATACCTTCGGCTTCGACAAACAGCGTTTTATAAGGATATTCCAGCATCAACCTGATCAGATTCATTTCCAGCGGACTTACGGATACTTGCATCGGACTGTTCAAAGAAACCCTTACGGGGTAACCATGAACTGCTTTTCCATGAGCCTCCCTTTTTAATAAAGTTTGATCAATCCCCAATTTTTCTGCAATGCGTTTTATAAAAAGATTCTTTTCAATTGCATTTCCGCTCTTTCCCGTGAATTCTATGGCCTCTTTTGCCAATGCCAACTTCTCTTCAATTGTATTGCCTTCTCCTAAAACGCTTTCAATATAATAATCACTGATAGCTGGAGCAAGGGCAATCAGGTTTTCCAGCTTTTCTTTTCCGTGTTTTTTGATAAAATCATCAGGATCGCAGCCATCGGGAAGAATCAATGCCCTGGCGCTCACGTTAGCGCCTAGAAATAGTTCCAGAGAACGATCCAGTGCTTTTCGTCCTGCCGGATCTGGATCAAATAAAGCAACGATATCCTGCGTATAACGACGTAACACTTCCAGATGGTCTCTAGTCAGCGCCGTGCCTAGTGTGGCCACGACATTTCGGATACCGGCATTCCACAAAGATATCACATCGAAATAGCCTTCCACAATCAGACAAAAACCGCACTGCCGGATCGCTTCTCTCGCCCTGAACAGTCCGTATAAATTTTTTCCCTTAATGTAAACTGGTGATTCCGGAGAATTAAGATATTTCGGCTCGCCATCGCCTAAAATCCTGCCTCCGAAAGCAATGATTTCCCCAAAAATATTTTCAATCGGAAAGATCAGCCTTCCGCGGAAGCGATCATAAAAATTCCCTTCCTTCCCGGCAATGACAAGACCGGCCTGTTCAGCCAGTTTCAGTGATAAGCCGTTCTTATCAATATCATCTGTTAAAGAACGCCATGAATCCGGTGCATACCCCAGACGAAATTGCCTGATAGTTTCATCAGTCACTGCCCGTTCCTTTAAATAACTCCGAGCAATTCCACCGTTGGCAGACGTTAGATTGCGTGTAAAATGCATCGCTGCTTTCGCGTTCAACTGAAGGATTTCATCATGCAAAGATTCTTTTTCCCGGCCATCCTTACCAAAGGTCCGAACCGGCAGAATCACTCCCGTTTTTTCGGCCAGATGTCTGATAGCTTCCGGAAAGCTCTTATTGGCGATTTTCATGAGTAAGGTAATAGCATTGCCGCCTTCTCCGCAACCAAAACAGTAAAAAATCTGTTTTTCACGGCTGACTGTAAACGATGGCGTTTTTTCCTGATGAAAAGGACAAAGTCCAAGATAATTTCTTCCGGACTTCTTCAACGTCATATACTCGGAGGCCAGGTCAACAATATCTATTCTGCTTTTTATTTCTTCAATTTTGCTGTCATTAAAGCGCACAAAAAGACACCTTGACGGTTGATGGCTCTATTCACCCGTTCCGCTTCCTTGAATGATCAGGACAAAAGGGCTTTCACCTTGTCACCCGCCGCTTTACCGTCCGCCCTGCCGGTAATCTGCGGCATTAAGACCTTCATCACCTTGCCCATATCTTTGACGGAAACAGCGCCCGATTCGGCAATAATTTTTTTAATCAGAGCATCGATATCTTCCTCCGACATCTGCTCGGGCATAAATTCCTTCAGAATGATCAGCTCCGATTCTTCCTTATCCACCAGATCCTGCCTTCCGCCTCTGGCGAATTGTTCTATGGAATCCTTTCTCTGCTTCACCAAATTGGAGAGAATCTGCATCGTCTCCGTTTCATTAAGCGGCCGCATCAGGTCAATTTCTTTGTTATGCAGAGCGGTTTTCAGCATCCGGATGGTTGAAAGGCGAATCTTATCCTTGGCTTTCGCCGCCTTCACCATATCGTCGTTGATTCTTGCATTGATGTCCATTTTTACCTCGCCTACCCCAATTGGTCTTCCAGTTTTCTGCCACCCAGCAAATGCATATGAAGATGAAACACAATCTGCCCTCCGTCGGCATTGCAATTGAATACCGTCCGAAATCCGCCTTCGGCTACATTTTTGATCTTTGCGACTTGCTTTGCAGCAGCCAGTAATTTTGCAGCAATGTCCGTTTTTTCGTCAACATCCATCAATGATGGAATATGTTTTTTGGGAATGATGACGACATGAACGGGAGCCATTGGATGGATGTCATCAAAAGCCAGTACGGAGCTATCTTCGTAAACTTTAGAACAGGAAATATCCCCTTGAACGATTTTACAAAAAATGCAATCTGTCATATGTGTTTCTCCTTCGCTCACGATGAAATTGTGTTTGTTCTGGCAATTGCATCTTCAAGTTCAATCGCACCGGTATAAAGCGCCCGACCGACAATCACTCCATAAAACGAACAGTCGTTCACAGAAAGCAGGGCTTCGATATCTGCAATTGTTGCCACACCACCAGAAGCTATCACCGGAATAGATACTGTTTTGGCCAGTGACCGAGTCTGCTCGACATTAACACCCGTTTCCATACCATCTCGCGCAATATCTGTATAGACAATGGCATGAATGCCGTAATACTCATAACGCCTCGCCAGTTCTAGGGCATTTTCGGCCGTCTTTTCTGTCCAACCTCGGACAGCCACCTGGCCCCCGAGTGCGTCAATGCCCAAAATGATTTTTCCTGGATACTTTTCTGCTGCTGTTTTGACAAATTTCTCGTCTTGTATGGCTGCTGTTCCCAGAATGACACTTGAAACACCATTTTCAAGATAATGCTTGATCGTCTCCATATTGCGGATGCCGCCGCCCACTTGAATCGGCACAGAAACCGAGTTCGCAATGTCCAGAATGATGGAAGCATTACGGGGCATTCCGTCTACAGAACCATCCAAATCCACAAGGTGAAGCCGTTTGGCACCTTTTTGAACCCACACTTGAGCCATATCTTCAGGATGTTCCGCATAAATAGTTACTCTTTCAAAATCACCCTGCGCCAAACGAACGCATTGCCCATTTTTAATGTCCACCGCCGGAATAATGAGCACCTCTTAACTCCTTAAAATGAATTGAATCAAAATCAAGAAAAACCATTCTACCGCGAATGTTTCGCGTTTTACTTCTCCAGTTCTGGAAACGTCGCCATAATTTCGTCAATACCCAGCTTGGCTAACTGGCGTGCCGTCACCCATCTTGCACCACCTTTTAAAAATGAAGATGCCTGGAAGACGTCTTCCATTAAAGATTTTTGCGTTTTATCATAAGCACCCCGCCAAATGGACTTGCCATCCTTAACAGAAATCAGGTGAATTTCGTACGTGACCGATGCCGGACGCTCCGCTGAATAGTTATAACCTATTCTTTCCTTGTAACGATAGACAAAACCCACGACGATATAATCCACCCTTAATTCCTGACCGGTTTTTTGAACAACCTGCAATACGGTCTTTTTCAAAGAATCAGCGGCAATTCGGCGATATACCGCCGATGCTCTTTCCTGCGGCACAACTTCCACATTCTTCAATCGACTCAATTGATCCACGAAAATGTCTTCAACAATTTTTTCAGCCCCCTTTGCAATACTGCCGCTGGAGTGTACATTTCCACAAACCGGACACTGGACAGTGGATGATGAGTGATCGACAGGAAGAATTGCCTGAAAAGGAACGACGGCGATTTGCGGTCCCGTCTGACGCAGGACCGCATCGTCTTGAGCTTTCAGACCACAAGGCACCAAGATGGCAAATCCCAAAAGCCATAATGCATAAATCAATTTTTTCATTTCGAAAAACCTTTATATAAAACGTGCCAAATTATTCCAGCGTTCCCTTTGTCGATAAAACACCTGAGATTTCCGGATGAAGATTGACGGATTGCCTCATTGCCCTTGCAAAAGCTTTAAAAATCGCCTCAACAATATGATGACCGTTGCTGCCGTAAGCCAGATTGATGTGCAGAGTAATTGCGCTATGATCGGTAAAAGCTTTGAAAAATTCCTTAATTAACGTCGGATCGAAATCTCCGATATTCCGGCATTCATGCCGAACATTATAAACAAGGTAAGGACGCCCAGAAATATCCATGTGCACATGGCACAAGCATTCATCCATTGGAACAGATGCAGATCCATAACGATGAATTCCCTTCTTCTCGCCCAGCGCCTGTTTGATCGCTTTACCCAAACAAATCCCCAGATCCTCCACCAAATGATGATCGTCAATTTCCGTGTCGCCTTTGGCTTTCACAATAAGTTTGAATCGACCATGCCGGACAAAAAGTTCCAACATGTGATTCAAAAAAGGAATGCTTGTATCAATCCGACTGGCATCTGATGAATCCAGATCCATATCCAGCGCAATATCAGTTTCCGTGGTTTTGCGGACAATTTTTGCTTCCCTGGACATATTAGCCCTCCGGCTCAGATAACCTTGTTTAAGGGATATTCAATAATACCTTGCGCCCCGGCATTCAGCAATTGCGGAATTATATCCCGCACGATGCCCGTATCGACAACAGCTTCAATGGCAAACCATTCTTCAGAATAAAGACTGGAAATTGTCGGTGCTTTGAGCGACGGCAAAAGCTTCATGACGCAATCAAGGTTTTCTTTGGACACATTCAATTTAATGCCGACCTTGCCCATCGCCATCAGTGATCCGTTGAGAAGCGTTTTGATCTGTTCAATTTTTTTTCTTTTCCACGGATCATTCCAAGCCTCTTGATTGGCAATCAATTGCGTGTTGGTTCTCATCAGCTCATGAACGATACGCAAATTGTTGGCCCGAAGAGTCGATCCCGTTTCCGTAACTTCCACGACAGCATCTACCAGATTATCCACCACTTTTGCTTCCGTGGCCCCCCATGAAAACTCTACAGCAACATGGATATTTCTTTCTGCAAAATAGCGCCGAGTAAAATTCACCAGCTCCGTAGAAATAGACTTACCCTCCATATCTTCCAGCTTACGGACAGGAGAATCATCCCGTACGACCAGAACCCAGCGCGCCTGACGCGTGGAAACTTTGGAATACACAAGATCCTGCACCGGAACCACTCGGGAATTATTTTCTAAAATCCAATCGATTCCGGTTAGCCCCAGATCTAAATGACCGTCTTCGACATATCGAGACATTTCCTGCGCCCTCACCAGATTGCAACTGATCTCCGGATCATCAATATCCGGGAAATAGCTACGGCTGTCATAGGTAATCCTCCAGCCCGCTTTCTTGAACAAATCAACTGTATTGTTTTCCAAACTACCTTTGGGTATTCCTAATCGTAAAATATTCATCGATATACTTCCTGAGGATTAAAAACTTTTTCTCCCACCACAATAAAATCACCATCCTGAAGCTTGCGATAAAAACAGGAGCGGTGCCCAGTATGACAGGCCGCGCCTCCTACCTGCTCCACCTGTAGTAAAATTGTATCTTCATCGCAATCCAGATAGATATTTTTAATTATCTGAACATGACCTGAGCTTTCACCTTTCACCCACAACTTTTGTCGGGAACGGCTCCAAAAAGTGGCTTTGCCGGATTGCAGGGTTGCTTGCCACGATTCCCGGTTCATATAGGCCAGCATCAATACATCCTTCGTATTTGCATCTTGTATGATGGCTGGCACCAATCCGTCGGATTTATTAAAGTTCGGTTCAATCATAAGCTTCTTCACCTAAAAAATGTTTTATACAGTTTCAACAAATTTTTTTACTTAAATGATGGAATCCATTAAATCAAGCAATATTTTATATTCGTGATCGTCCATTTTCCATCTTGCCTTGACCTATTGTTCATGATATTTATTTTAAAAAAGTAACTGCAATCCGGAGGTTTTGCAATGTCTTTGCTTACGGGAGGCGTCATTGCCGCTGTTTTAGGACTGATCAGTTTGATCTACTGGTGGGGTGATTTTATAAACCTGCTCCAAGGCGCCTTTCCAATTTTTATGCTGCTAGGCGGTATTTTAGCTATTTATGTCGGTTTTGACGAAATCCAGGACAAAATTCGCGAAGAAAGACAACGCCAAGACGAAGAACTGGAGAAAGCCAAAGAAGAAATCGAAGCGGCAAAAGCGGAGGCTGAACACTACCGTGAAGAATTGAACAAAATAAGAAGTGGAAAACTTGAATGATTGCTCGCTATAATTTTCAAATTCAACTTGACACAGGCAATTAAATAAAATAATCATCAACAACTAGTAATGCATTGGATAAGATATGTGTGAAATTTCCATGAATATTGTATCCTTACCCTGCGATATCTATATGTATTAATGCCTGCTTATCCGAGTATCATCAGATAAGCAGGCTAATCCGAAAGCATCAGTTCAATTACACAAAATCATCACTTCGAGAGGCAACTGCAATATCTTGCGTTCATTGAAAAATTAAGGAGGGAACACGTCAAATGAAAAAGAGCTTTTCTGTAACCGTTTCAACGCTAATCGCAACATTGTTTTTTATCTTCTGGTGCAGTTCCAATACACAGGCACAGACAACTTTGACCTACAGCATTTTCTTTCCAGCCACACACGCTCAGGCCAAAGCAGGAGAAAGCTGGGCAAAAGAAATTGAAAAACGAACAGGAGGCAAAGTGAAGATCAATATTTTCGCAGGTGGTTCCCTGACTCCGGCAGATCAAACCTTTGATGGCGTGGAAAAAGGAATATCCGACATTGGCATGTCGTGTTTCGCATACACCCGCGGCCGCCTGCCGCTTTTGGAAGCACTTGATCTGCCGGTGGGTTACCCCAACGGCATGGTTGCCACTCTGGTTGCCAACGATTTTGTTAAAATCATGAAACCCAAAGAACTTGAAGGAGTTAAAGTTCTCTATTTGCACGCACACGGCCCCGGTCTTTTACATACTCAAAAGCCCGTACATTCCATGGCAGACATCAAGGGAATGAAAATCCGTTCCACAGGCCTGTCCTCGAAAATCGTTGAGAACCTGGGCAGCGTTTCCGTTGCCATGCCTCAGGGCGGCACCTATGAAGCGTTGCAAAAAGGCGTCGTACAAGGCACGCTGGCCCCCATGGAAACCTTAAAAGGCTGGAAGCAGGCGCAGGTTGTTAAATACACCACCGATTGCACTAATATCGGCTACACTACCGCCATGTTCGTCGTGATGAATAAAATCAAATGGAACTCGCTTCCCAAAGATGTCCAGAAAGTCTTTGACGATGTCAGCCGGGAATGGATTACCGTAGCCGGAAAGGCATGGGATGACGCAGATGTGGAAGGATATAAATTCTCCGCTGAACTGGGCAACAAAGTTATTAAGCTATCCGATGCGGAAGAAGCCAAATGGGAAGCAGCCGTGAAACCGGTTGCTGAAAATTACATCAAGAGCGCGGAAAGCAAAGGATTGCCCGGTAAAAAAGCCGTTGCGGAAGTAAAGGCATTAATTAAGAAGCACTCCAAAATTAAGAAATAGCAGTCTTTTCATGTTGCGTTCTTCTAAATACTTAACACGCGCGGGCAAGGCATTCAATTACCTTGCCTGCGCCGCAGTTATCGTTATGATGCTGCTTTCCACATCGGACGTGGTTTTGCGTCTGCTTGGAAACCCCATCCCCGGTTCCTATGAATTGGTGGGATTTTTGGGGACCATCGTCGTTTCCTTTGCCCTGGCGTTCACCTCGATAGAAAAAGGCCATATTGCCGTTGAACTTATGGTGGAAAAATTGCCCCAGCGCACGCAACTTATAATTGAATTCATTTGCAATCTAATCGGCGCACTGCTTTTTGGGATGATGACGTATAAAGCAGTCCGTTACGCTTTGGATATTCGTGCCAGCGGAGAAGTTTCTTCAACGCTCCAGATGCCGATCTACCCGTTCATTTTTGGCATGGCGCTCGGATTTGGCCTTCTGTTGATTGTTCTTACCGCGGATTCGATCAAATCTTTACGAAGGGCGCTTGCCGAATGAATCCTACAATGACCGGCCTGATCGGCTTTGCAGTTTTGATTTTTTTGATGTTTTTAAGAATGCCGGTGGGCTTTGTCATGGCGCTTGTTGGATATTTGGGTTTCGGATACATTATTTCCTGGAATGCAGCATCCAGTCTGATAATTCGCGATTTTTACTCCACATTCAGCTCTTATAATTTGACGGTCATTCCCCTGTTTGTTTTGATGGGTCAGGTTGCCTTTCATTCAGGAATCAGCACACGGCTCTTCAACGCAGCGCACAAATTTTTCGGTCATTTACCGGGAGGTCTGGCCATCGCCACTATCGGCGCCTGCGCTGCTTTTTCCGCCGTCTGCGGCTCCACCAGCGCCACCGCGGCCACCATGGCTTCCGTGGCATTGCCTGAAATGAAAAAATTCAAATATGATCCGGCCTTGGCCACGGGTGTGGTGGCCGCGGGAGGCAGCCTGGGCATACTCATTCCCCCCAGCACCATCTTCATTATTTACGGCATTATGACCGAGCAATCCATCGGAGAACTTTTCATGGCCGGCGTTATTCCGGGAATTTTGCTTTCTTGTTTCTTTATCCTTTCCATTTTGCTTTGGACCTATTTTCGTCCGGATGTCGGCCCACGGGGACCTAAAAGCTCACTAAAAGAAAAATTTAAATCATTATCAGGGCTTATTGAGACATTAATTTTATTTATACTGGTCATGGGAGGGCTGTTTGCCGGTTTCTTCACACCAACGGAAGCAGCGGGAGTGGGGGCCTTCGGCACAATCATTATCGCGTTAATCGGACGCCATTTAACCTGGAAGGGATTTCAAAACGCTCTTTACGACACGACGCGCATCTCCTGTATGATTTTTATTGTGGTCGCCGGCGCCACGGTTTTTGGCCATTTTCTGGCCGTGACCCGCATTCCGGCGGATATCGGAACCTTTGTTTCCGAACTGCACTGGCATCCCATGATTATCATGGGATTCATTATTCTGATTTACTTGTTTCTTGGATGTTTGATGGATTCGCTTGCCATGATCATGCTGACGATTCCCATTTTTTATCCTGTTATTCTGACCTTGGGATTTGATCCTATCTGGTTTGGCGTCATAATCGTCATCATAGCGGAAATGGGCGTCATCACACCGCCTGTTGGCATTAACGCCTATGTCGTAGCCGGCGTCGCCCGCGACGTGCCTCTGCATGTTGTCTTTAAAGGATCGCTTCACATGCTTTATGCCATGATTGCCCTTGCCATTCTCCTGATCATGTTTCCGAAAATTGCTCTTTTTCTCCCTCATTTGCTGAAATAGAAAAACGGAAAATAAAACAAAAAAGAACCCATCTACATGACGGATTCTTTTTTTGCTTTTTTAGACAATATTCAAATCTGAAGACAACATTATCCTTTCGATTTAAAGATTTGCCAGTAGGATACCTGACAGGTTCCTTGTAATCATCATACGGATACGCTTTTTTCTTCAGCAATATTATATTTTTGTTTAAGATATTTCTCCATTGTCTGGGGAAACAGTATCCATCCCAGAAGATCCTCGTCGGTACGCGCAAGATGACCGATGTTTTTTTTCGCCTCTTCAATTTCCGGAAGAAGGTCATCGGCCGGCCTGCCGGTGATCGGCTCCTGTCCACGCTTGTAGTTTTTCAGTATTTTCCTGGCTAGATCTTTATCAATCGGCACTGGCGTTCTTCCATACAATCCCAACACAAGGTCTTTCAACTGATTGGATACTCTGACATATCGTCCAAATAAAACATTTAGTACGGCTTGTGAACCGATAATCTGAGAAGCCGGTGTGACAAGAGGCGGATATCCCATGTCCTTGCGAGTTTGAACCACCTCTTTATAAATTTCAGGCAATCGGTCCAATGCCTTCATTTCTTTGAGTTGGCTGGTCAGATTGGAAATCATCCCTCCTGGAATCTGATGCGCCAATACACCATTGTCGATAATGGAAAGCCTCTGGTCCGCTAAAAGATGCTTGTATTTGGGAGCAATTCGTTCGAGATGTTCGCTTAATTCCAGCAATTTATACAAATTGATTCCAGAATCCCGATCCGTTCCCTGCACACCCGCAACAATCGGTTCACAGGCGGGCATCGAAGTCCTCAATGCATATGGCGCCAGACAGGTATCAATGATATCCACACCGGCTTCAATGGCCTTCAAATAAGACATGCTTCCCATCCCACTGGTATAGTGGGTGTGCAGATGCAAGGGCACTTTCACTGCTTTTTTCAAAGCACTAAATAAGTTGAAAGCATCATAAGGAGAAAGCAAACCAGCCATGTCCTTAATGCAGATAGTATCGGCCCCCATCTGCTCGAGTTCCTTTGCCTTGGAAACATAAAAATCGAGCGTATAAATTTCACCACCCAGATGGCTTTCTGTAAGAGAATAGCATACCGTACCTTCAAAATGCTTACCATTGGCTTTAATTCGTTCCACACAGGTTTCAATGTTTCGAAAATCGTTTAAAGCGTCGAAACAGCGGAAGATATCAATTCCGATTTCGCAAGACTTATCGACAAAAGATCGTACCACATCATCCGCGTAATGACGATACCCCACCAGGTTCTGCCCGCGCAACAGCATGGTAAACGGTGTTTTCTTTACATATTTTTTCAGAACTTTGGGACGCTGCCAGGGATCCTCCTCCAGGAAACGGTGCATGGTGTCAAAGGTTGCGCCTCCCCATACTTCCATAGCCCAAAAGCCACATTGGTCCATCTCTTCGGCAATGGGAATCATGTCTTCCGTTTTCATCCGTGTTGCATAAATGGACTGATGTCCATCTCGAAATGTATTATCCTGAATGCGAATGGGATGAGTCGGCATTTTCTCTTTGACTTTCATAAGCTCTCCTTCAAGCAGTCTTTTCATCATTGCTAATTGTCGGTAAATTCTCCCGGAGGAATGACCGATTTGCCCGCCTTGTTCTTTGCCGCATGTAAACGATTCCTCAGCATATCCATAATCGCATGAAATTCATCAGGAATGCCGTCTTCCTCCTTATATGCTTTTTCCACACGGTCTAATTTCTCCAGAAATTTATCGACCCGAACGGCAAAAAGCTTATCGTACATTTCACGCGAAAATTTCCGACCGAAAATCTGGACAAACAGCTTCGCGATATCTTCATATTTTGGAATATAGCCAATCGGTGTCTCAATTGCCGTATATTCTCCATGCACTCTCCCCTCCATCCACATTAGCCAAACTTTCTTGTCCACTTTTTCATTCAAAAATTTTCCGTCCTCTTTCAGAAAATAATTGGTGGCAAAGACCAGCGGTTTCACGATCAGTCGGTTGCCAAACTTGATGTGATTGGACAGATAGGTACCCAACGGAACTACCAGAAAATCAAGATTGGCCATCGGAGAAAGCTCCCGCACACCGACAGCGCCCAATGTAGCCGCAGTGGTTTCCGACTCCAGAGATGCACCAATGAACATGCCGTGCGCCCAGTCAAAGCTTTGATAAACCGGTACGGATGTGTCGGAATCCCGACCACCATAGATGATACCGCTAATCGGAACTCCTTCCGGATCATATAGTTTGGGATCCACATTCTTGAGTTCATTTAAACGAATTGTATATCGGGCGTTCTTGTGGGCAGGAGGAATAGCATTGCCCTTTTCGTCCTTTTTGTTATTCTGCCATTCACCGGAAAAGTTGTAACCCTCTTCAGGAAGAACCTGCCCCATTCCCATCCAGTAAGGTTTATCGTCCTTGACAAGCACATTGGAAAAAATCAATTCACGGGGCGTGGTCAGCGCCTCATAAATCACCGGATCATCAATAGGATTGACGTCTTCAATAATGCCGAAAATCCCTTGCTCGATATTAACAGCGTAGGCCTTCCCGTCATCACTATGGCGAATATAGGCAATATCGTCACCAACAATCTGCTGCCCCGGAACCATTGCAGTGGATGTTTTGCCGCAAGCGCTTGGAAATGCACCGGTAAAATACGTCACCCTGCCCTTGCTTTCAGGCTTTATTCCCATAATAAACATATGCTCCGTCAACCAGTCTTCTTTGTTGGCCTTGTAAATCGCCAGTCTGAGTGCCAGCTTTTTCAATCCCACACTGTTGCCGGCATACTGGTTATTCACGGTTAAAACTTTCTTTCCCAACACATCGATATAAATTCTGCGTTTTGAAATGTTTTTTGTATTTCCTCTTTCGTCGAGTTCTCCTGCAGAATGAACCAGATAGAAAAAATCGTCTGATCCGTTCAACGTTTTGAAGTGTTCATAACCAACGCGATACAGTAAATCTTCACTATGAGCGACATAGGCGGAATCCGTGATCTGTAAAGCGGCAATCGAAAAACGCGAATGGAGCGGCCCCAGGCAGAAAAACCGGACAAAGCATTCCTTGCCCTGCATAATTCCATCCATAATTTCGTGAACTTCCTTCAAACCTTCATCACGGTCTTTAACATCGATCATCTTGGATACTTTCATGTCGGGAGTTACTAAAAGACAGGTATTTTTTTTGTCTCGTCCCTGATCATGATAACTATCGAAATGCACCGTGTGCCCCGGCATGGCCAGCCGTTTTTCCTCACCCAGTTCCAGAGCCTGCTGACGTACATAAGCAATATCAGGGAAGGTATCGGTAATCACGGATATTTTGGCCGGCTTGCATAAGTTTACATACTCCTCCACAATTTTTTCCACATGCGGATTATTAAGTTTTTTCAACTTCTGAAGATTTTCCTCATTCAAAATTTTCTGATCAATGTTCACTTGTGCGATCCCCCTATCTGACATTATTCATGCCCACTTTTCCACATCAATGCCGGTCAGTAAGCATTTTTCCATTTCTGTGATACGTAGTGACATTAGGATGAATACTTGAACCTTTGATATCCCGAAAACTACGGTAGCCGGATGACTTCATCCTTTTACGGGAGCAACATTAATGGACAATCCCATAAAAATCAACAAATATTTCTCCACAAAAAAGCCCGTGCCGAACGCGAGCTTTTTTGTATTAAATCAAAAACATAACTTGAAGAGGAGGCTCATTCATCAGTCCCTCTGATCCTTTTTCCCTTGACCTTGTCCATGGCCTTTCCCATGGCCGTGCCCCTCTCCTTTCGGAAAATTGTCAGGACCGCGTTGATACTTCTTTTGCTGGCCTGGCGGCATTCGGTCCATCCCCCTCACCCCCCAGTAGTTTTCATTTTTCCAATGTTTGTTCTGTTTCCAAGTTCGCCAGTTTTTTTCCGCATCACGATAGGAAATAGCACGGGAATCCCATGAATGCCCTTTCCATCGCCGGTCCCGGTAATCCTGGCGCCAGTTGTGGGGCACATGTCTTTGAAAAGACGGCATTCTGTTATAGTACGCCCATCCCCGGTCATAGTGCCGGGACCGATACCAGCGCCCTTCCCATGGACGCCACCACCAGCCGTCATAAAAAAAGATATCATCATGGACATCAGGAATAGCATAGATATCTG
>DAOLNX010000083.1:0-14159 GCA_035416785.1 Smithellaceae bacterium
TCTTCATCGTTTTATTGTCCAAGCGGATGGCTATCCCCGTTTTTTAGCCTCAATGGATTTCCCAATAACGGCTCCGATGCGCCCCTCGAATTTGTCCAGAAATTCATCTACTGCACTGGCCGCAGCTCCGGTGATGATGATATTGTCCTTTTGCGATTTACGCAGAAAGATTTTTCGTACTTTTGTGCGGGAACTGTGTTGGTCAAGAATAGAGGAAGTGATGTGTAAATCCGCGGCGTTTCGGAATAAAAGGTCAGCATTCTGAAAAGCTTTGTCCAGTCCGGCAAACGATGTGTGGCGTGGCTCGTAATTTTCCATGGAAATGGTAACGAGTGCCGGAAGTTCCATTTCCAGCGTTTCGCGGAAATTGTCCACCAAACGACGGACGCGCAACGTCCGACCGGAAAAAGTCAGGTTTTCAGCATAAGCCGCGGCGGGTAAATTAAGTTCTTCCGCCAATTGCGGACCGACCTGTGCTGTTTCACTGTCCGAGGTATAGGCTCCGCATAAGACCAAATCATAACCGGAAACTTCTTTTTGAATGGCTTGTGCAAGAATGAAAGATGTGGCGTAAGTATCCGATCCCGCCAACATCCTGTCAGAAATTAAAATGCCGCGATCTGCACCCATGGCAAAGGCTTCACGGAGAACCTCTTCCGCCGCGGGCGGCCCCATTGTGAGGACCGAGATGAATGCTCCATGTTTTTCCTTGATTTGCAGAGCCGCTTCCAAGGCGCGTTTGCAGGCTGGATTTACCATTCCCGACGACAGATCGCGCCTGAGCGAACCGGTTTTCTCATCCCAGGGCAGTTCGGTCACCATGGGTACCTGCTTAATACAGACGACAATATTCAATAACATATAGGCTCACAAAACCGGTTGAGATAAAATTGTGCGGGCGATGACCATACGTTGGATCTCGCTGGTTCCTTCATAAATTTCCGTGACTCGGGCGTCCCGGAAATAACGCTCCACATCATATTCCTTGCTGTATCCGTAACCGCCATGGATTTGGACCGAAAGAGATGTCACGCGGGAGGCAACAGAACTGCAATACAACTTAGCCATGGAGGCCTCACACCCAAAGGCTGCGCCTGAATCCTTCAGTTCACAGGCGCGATACAGAAGCAGGCGCGCCGCGGAAATTTCCGTGGCCATGTCGGCGATATAATTTTGGATGGTTTGTTGAGAGGCAATGGGTTTTTTAAATTGCTGTCTTTCCTTGGCGTATTTCACCGCGGCTTCCATTGCGCCCTGTGCAATGCCCAACGCTTGGGCGGCCACGCCAAGCCTGCCGTTGTCGAGTGTGGCCATGCCGATTTTCATGCCGTCGCCAAGCTTTCCCAGGAGGTTTGATTCCGGCACGGCGCAGTCTTCAAAAAAAAGGGAGGACACAGGATTGGCCCGCATGCCGCAGAGGTCTTCCACTTCGCCCCGCAAAAAACCAGGGTATTTACTTTCTACAATAAAAACACTGCTTTGTAATTTTTTATCCGGTAGGGAGGTGAGAGCAAATATTAAAGCAACGTCACAGACTCCCCCGTTTGTGACAAAGATCTTTGTGCCGTTTAAGATGTAGGATTCTTCGTTTTTGACGGCGGTGGTTTCCACGCTGCCTGCATCCGAACCGGCGTTGGCTTCCGTCAGACTGAATGCGCCAATCGCATGGCCCGAAGCCAGTAGTGGTAGATAGGTTTCTTTTTGCCGGGAGTCGGCGAATTTCAGAAGAGGATAGACAGCAACGCCATTATGCACGGTGATGCAGAGTCCCACCGCAGCGCAAATGCGTGAGAGCTCCTCCACAACAATGGCCGCGCTTATGGAATCGAGGTTTGCACCGCCGTATCTCTGGGGAACCTGAAGGCCAAAATAGTTCAGAGGCTTCATTTTGGCTAGAATCTCGCGAGGAAAAATTCGCTGCTGGTCGATTTCGGCGGCGATGGGCGCGAGTTCCATTTCGGCGAAATGCCTTGTGGCGTTGCGGATCAGCTTATGTTTCATGCTTGGATTATATTGCAAAATATTGCTCCCAGTGAAAACGGTAAAAGCATTTAAATCAGGGAGCATATAAAAAAAAGATGCGGCAAAGTCAATCATATTTCAGGTTAGGTCTCCGGAATGTGTCGTGCCTCTGTTTTTATGCTCGTTCTTCCTGTTTTCCTTTTGATTTTCACTGAGAGTGTAGTAAAAAGAACTCCTGATGAGCGTAACAAGGCCGCATTATTCTGTGCTTGAATAGATCCGAAATCGCCGATGCGGCACTTTCCAGAAAGGAGAAGAATATGAAAAAATGGTGTTTATTTGCAACGGTGGCGATGGTGTTCGTACTGGTTTTCTCCGTGGCGCAGGCTCAGGAATACGGCAAAATCCGTGCGCTTCAGGAAAGGGCGGCATCTGTCACCAAACAGAAAAACGATTTTGTTGTCCGTGTTCTGAAAACCTACAACATTCCTCATGAAGTAAACGGACAGGGGGTGGTCGTCCGGATTAATATGGATAATCAATGGATGGACATTCGATCGATTGAGATTATTCCCGTACTCAAGGAATCATCGGAAAGCGTCCGCCAGGTTGCTGCCCATGAATTGTTCTTTTTTACAGACAACGGCATTTTGCATGTGATTTCCGAGTTGAAGATTCGCTAATACTTTACCGGCCGATGTTGTTTTTTACTTCGGCCAGCTTTTCTTTGTCCAGATAGTATCTTCCGTCACTGGTCCGGATCACCAGCTTATCGGCAAGCAAAACATTCAGCGCTTTGGGCCTCAGGTTGTTTGCGCCGACCAGAAAGAAATTTTTCCGTTCATCCTGAAGTTTCATCGCTCTTTTTTCACTGAAAGCCCTGGCCTGCTCCAACTCGGCGATAATCTTGAAGCAAACCCGCCTGAGGCCCAGACCGGTCAGATACATGGCCGTGAATACAAAAACGATAAAAGCGGCGCAAAGCAACAGAATTTGTACGTAAACAGGCATTTGTCTCCTGAACGATGTGGATTTATGTTACCGTTATGTTTTTTGTCGCCTTCCTGACCACAAAGCAGCGCTCATTGTTTGAGGTTGGCTCGTCGGGAATCATAAAGAATCCGGGACGGTTGATATTATAACTGGTTGTCGTGCCTTTCAGCACTTCTCCGTCTTTAAATACCACAGTGACGTGTCGTCCATAATGAATGTTGGGCGCTTCACTGCTTAATGCGCGGGATCCCGGTTTGCTATCGAATTCCTTGACGAAGAACACGGCTTTCAGCTCGTCAAAGTATATCTCAAGCGGCACGCTGTTTGATGAGGCTCCCAACGGCAGAAAATGAAAAAAGGGTTTGTCGGCGGAAAAGTTATTAGTGGTGCCTTTTATCGTTCGTCGATTTACATAGCGAACGACGATTTTGTTTTCGGGCACGGCAAACCTCCTCAAAAAAACAGTGAAAACAAAGTGCGGAATACATCGATACGGAATGAAGAAGGCGTGGACTGTTTGTCCAAGTTATGATAACCAAACCAAACTTTTCCGTTCGGGGATGTTCACTTCACTTTTTGGTTTTTATACCCGATTGAGAGAGAAAAGTCGATGTATTTTGATACGCATTTTGGAGTTTAAATCATGGAAAATCAAGCAAGCCGGCCCATAGGCGTTTTTGATTCCGGAATTGGCGGCCTCACGGTGGTACGCGCTTTGATGGAACGCCTGCCGTTTGAAAATATTGTGTATTTCGGTGATACGGCCCGGGTGCCCTATGGCATAAAATCCGTCGAAACGATTAATCGCTATGCCATGCAAATCACCGAGTATTTGCTGAAAAGAGATGTCAAACTTCTGATTGTAGCCTGCAACACGATGGCGGCTGTGGCTTATCAAGCCATTCGCGATTTCTCGTCCGTGCCGGTGCTCGAGGTGATCGAGGCCAGCGCAAAAATCGCCGTGTCTGAAACGAAAAGCAAAACCATCGGGGTTATCGGAACGCCCGCTACCATCAATTCCAACGCTTATGCCCGCGCCATTCATTTGTTGGATCGAGACGCAAAAGTTTTTTCTCAGGCCTGTCCCTTGTTTGTTCCTTTGGTGGAAGAAGGCTGGTTTGATCACACCGCAACCCGACTGGTTGCGGAAGAATATCTGAAACCGGTGATGGCCGAACATATCGATACCCTGGTGTTGGGGTGTACCCATTATCCGCTTCTGAAACCCCTGTTTCAAAATATCACCGGGCCGGATGTCCGGTTAATTGATTCAGCGGAGGCTATGGCGGAGATTGCCGCTGATCTAATTCACCGGGAGAATTTCGGCAACGAAAGTCGTCGTTCTCCTGAATATCTCTTTTGTGTCAGCGACGTGCCGCACCGTTTTCAGACGATAGGAGAACGTTTTTTGGGACGGTCACTGCCACGCATTGAAATGGTGAGGTTTTAGATGATGAAAATCCTACTTGCCGGCTATAATATCGATTGCCATGTTCTAGGGGAGCTAATAAAAAATAGCAAACAAAAACAAGATCTTACGCCGGAAACCATTTCCGCGGCCTATGCCCGTATCAGCCGGAGTCCCAAGCCGGTCGATGAGTTGCGTCGGGATGCTTGTGCCGAGGTTGAAAAAGCGCGCAAGTCCAACCGCAATATTGTGTTTGAAATGGGGCACAGTTCGGTAGCGGAACATGCCGTTTTCAATATTGATGTTATTGGTGTTTCCCGCCTGCTGGTGGAAGAAATTGAGAAATTCCGACTTTGTTCCTATACCGAAAAATCCCAGCGTTATGTTCTTTTTGATAAGGATTTTGTGGTTCCAGAAGAAATCGCTGAAACGGGGCTTACGGATTTGTTTGTCTCCATGGTTTCTTTGCAAAATGATTTTTATCACCGGCTATACAAACGGTTGCGTCCTTATGTGTTTGAGCAAAACAAAGAGGTGGCAGATCATCCCGCTAACAGATCGATGCTGGAGGGATGGGCCAAAGAAGATGCCCGCTATGCAATTTCTTTAGCGACGGAGACCCAATTGGGGATGACAATTAACGCCCGCAACCTGGAGCTGATGTTGCGGCGTCTCAAGGCCCATCCGCTGGTCGAAGCTCGCATTTACAGTGATCAGCTTTATGAGGTGACACACCGAATTGCGCCCTCGCTGATCCGCTATACCGAACCGACGATTTATGACCGACAGGCCAGGCGAGGTATTCAGGGATTTGTCGGAGGGTTCTGCCGGTCCGGGGAAAGTCCTCGTCGTGATGTTGTGATGAATTATGCCACACCGGAGGCTGATGCCGTTACCACGGCGGCGCTCCTCTTTGCTTCATCCGGCCTTCCCTACGCAAAATGCTGGAAAGAGGCAAAATGCATGAGTCTGCGAAGAGCAAAAGCCCTGTTTCAGTCTGTTTTTGAAAACATGCAGTCCTATGAGGCGGTGTTGCGGGAAACGGAAAATGTTGATTTGCAATTTGAACTGATTTTGAGTGCCAGTTGTTTTGCACAGCTCAAGCGTCACCGCATGGCCACCATCGTATGTCAAAACTATGACCCAGCGTTGGGAGTGACGGTGCCTCCATCTGTAAAGGCGATTGGTCTGCAAAAGGAATTTATGTCCATGATCGCGAAAACCAACCGCGTTTATGAGATCATAAAACAGAAAAATCCTGCTGCTGCCGCTTATGTTCTAACCAATGCTCATCGAAGGCGCGTTTTGATGAAATGTAATGCCCGGGAACTTTATCATTTTGTCCGTCTACGCGCCGATAGTCACGCTCAGTGGGATATCCGCCAATTATCGGAAAAGATGCTGAAGTTGGCGCAAAAGGCGATGCCGCTGACGCTGATGATGGCCTGCGGAAAAGACGGCTTTACCGCCAGGCGAAAAAAAATCTATTTTCAAGCGTAAGGGTTTTCTAAACGTCACGGCATGATGATGAAACGAAAACCGCCCACGGTTCTTCTGGCAACAACCATCAGTTCCTTTACAACGCCTTTCATGGGAGCCTCCGTGAATATCGCTTTGCCGGCGATTGCCCATGACTTTTCTCTGACGGCGCTTTCCATGAGCTGGGTGCCCTCTGCTTTCTTACTGGCTGCCGCCATCATGCTTGCGCCGATGGGACGATTGGCCGACATTTACGGCCGAAAAAAATTATTTTTTTCGGGATCGCTTATTTTTGCTCTGTCTTCGCTTTTGTGCATCTGGTCGACAACGGGAGGGGTTTTTATCGCGTTACGGGTTGTTCAGGGAATCGGTGGCGCCATGATTTTCAGTACGGGTACAGCATTGCTGGTTTCCGCATATCCACATGGACAACGAGGCAAAATACTTGGGTTAAACATTGCTGCGGTTTATCTTGGACTGACCTGTGGACCGTTTATCGGTGGTTTGTTGACCGAGCATCTGGGGTGGAAAACCATTTTTCTCTTCAACGCCGTTTTAGGAGCGTTGGTGATTTTGCTGACCGTCGGAATGGACCCCGAAGAGCGTCCCGATGCGCATGGTGAGTCCTTTGATTTTTCGGGTGCAATTTTTTACGCAATGTCTCTTTTGGCTTTGATGTATGGCCTTTCACAGTTGTCGTCTCCGAACGGGGGATTGCTGATTGTTATCGGAATGTTATGCTTTCTTTTCTTTATTCGGCAACAAAGTCGAAAGGCTTTTCCGCTTTTCAATATTGCCCTGTTTCTGGAAAATCGTGTTTTTGCTTTATCCAACCTGGCTGCCCTGATTCATTACTGTGCCACGTTTGCCATTACTTTTATTTTGAGTCTTTATTTGCAGCATGTTCGCCTTTTAACTCCTGGACAAGCGGGGATGGTTCTGGTCATCGAGCCCCTTTTACAGGCTCTTTTGTCACCCTTTTCCGGAAGGCTCTCCGATCATTATGAGCCGCGAATCCTTTCTTCTCTGGGGATGTCTCTGACGGTTGTCGGTCTGCTGGGACTGAGCTTTCTTGATTTTCATACATCCCTTTATTATATTATGTCCTGTCTGGCGATTCTTGGTGTTGGTTTTGCGCTTTTCTCGTCTCCCAATGTCAATGCCATCATGAGTTCAGTGGAAAAAAAATTTTATGGAATGGCTTCGGCAATGCAGGCGACGATGAGATTGGTGGGCCAGATGTTGAGCATGGGGATTGCGATGCTGGTATTTTCCTGGATCATTGGCGAGCGAAGTCTTGTGCCTGAAAACAGCAATCTTTTAATTGTCAGCGCCAGATGGATTTTTGGAATTCTGGCCGCAACCTGTGCGGGGGGTGTCATTGCTTCACTGGTCAGGGGGCGTCTGCGCCAGGTGTGATGGATTGAATGGTATGCACATCCGGAACTTGCATGATGAATGATCGATATTTTGGTTTTGAAAGATCAGGGGATGTCTTATGGCGAAAGGTGAAATGTTGGCAAAACGATTTTGTACCCTGAAGGCGCTGATGCTGATGATCGTGCTCTTTGCCGCTTTTTATTGTGCGACTGAAGGGATCGGGCAAAAGAAAGGAGAAATTATGGCGGATAAACGAGCAATGGCTGATTTGACGCCCTTTCAAAGGGAGGTAGCTTTCGGTAACGCAACGGAGCCGCCTTTTAAAAACGAATACTGGGACAATCATCGGGAAGGAATTTACGTGGATATTGTGTCTGGCGAAGTGCTTTTCAGCTCTTTGGATAAGTTTGATTCCGGTTCAGGATGGCCAAGCTTTACCAAGCCCATGGAGAAGCAGTCTGTTTTGGAAAAGCAGGATCATAGTCATTTTATGACGCGGACGGAAGTGCGGAGCAAAGCATCGGATATTCATCTTGGACATGTTTTTGATGATGGTCCAGCACCGACCGGACGACGTTACTGCATTAATTCTGCATCGTTGAAATTTATTCCGATGGAGGAGATGGATCAAGCCGGATATGGCCATTATTTGCATCGGTTTCAGGAACCAGCCGTGGCGAATCTGGAAACGGCGATTTTTGCCGCTGGTTGTTTCTGGGGGGTGCAAGAGTACTTCAGCCGGGTCAAAGGAGTGGTGAAAAGTGAATCCGGATATGCAGGAGGAACAAAGGATCATCCCGTCTATGAGGAAGTTTGTTCAGGTATCACGGGGCATGCGGAATCCGTTCGGATTGTTTTTGATCCCACGGTGGTTCGTTATGAAACGCTGCTTCAGCATTTCTGGGGGATGCATGACCCCACAAGCCTCAACCGACAAGGCAATGATATCGGCAGTCAATACAGGTCAGCGATCTTTTATATGAATCCGACACAGGAAGCGCTTGCAAGGGCATCTCTTTCAAATTTGGAAAAAACCGGCAGATATTCCCGTGCCATTGTTACGGAAATTGTGAAAGCGGAGAAATTTTATCCGGCGGAAGCGTATCATCAGGACTATTTGAAAAAAAATCCCAAAGGATACTGCCATATTAATCTGAAAAAAGCCGACGAGAAGTGATTATGATAGCGATTTCAGTATCTTAACCTGTGCCACATCCTCGGGCGTGTTCAGGTTTTGAAAAAGACGGCCATCCGGATTGTAAGGTCGGATTTTTTCTTCATGAATGGCCAGAACACGCATGTCGCGGTAAAAGCCGATGATTTTTAGTTTGTCCAAATCAAGCAGCCTTTTCATGGAAGGCAGGCATCTACGCGAATAGACGGCATGAAGGGGTTGATACCCTTCATGCGTTTCCGGAACAATAATGTCATGATTATCCTTTTGAGAGATCAGGTAATTGACAAAGTCTTTGTTGAAATGCGGCATATCGCATGCGCTGACGAAGGCATAAGGATGGCTTGCATAAAACAATCCGGTATAAATGCCGCACAGGGGCCCTTTTCCCTTGTAAATGTCGGTTACCACAGTCGTGTCGATAAATTCAAGATAAGATAACGGATCATTCGTGACAATGATGATGTCGGAAAAGCATGCCCGATAAATCGTCAGAATTTTGTCAATCAGACGGATTCCATCAATTTCCAGAAAGGCTTTGTTCATTCCCATTCGGGAATTTCTACCTCCGGACAGGAGAATACCGCTGGTATGGTTTATCTTTGACAATGCAGACACCTGTCGATGACAACCTCTTTATAAGCTCTTTTCTGTTTACTGTTTCTTCAAAGTCGGCGCTATGGTCATTGCCAGATTCTGTGCTTTGGCAGCTCCAGGTGAGGATGATTCTGATACGCTGGCTGCACTACCCTGGATGAGAAACACCAGGCGCCGGACAATGCCCTTCATTTGCGCAGACTGGGCATTCATCTGTTCAGCGGCACTGGCGGATTCTTCGGCGGTTGAAGCGTTTTGCTGAGTAACCCGGTCAAGCTCAGTTACCGCCTTATTAATTTGATTGATTCCCTGGGCCTGCTCGGCGGAGGCGGCTGCGATTTCTTTGACCAGTTCTTCAACCTTTCTTGCAATATCAACATTTTCCATGAAAGCCGTCCGTGTCAGTTCTGTCAGATCGCTGCTTTCTTTGACGACGGTAATGGTGTTTTCAATCAGAGAAGCGGTGTTTTTGGCTGCCTCGGCCGAGCGCTGGGCGAGATTTCGAACTTCGTCGGCGACAACAGCAAATCCCGCTCCTGCCTCTCCTGCGCGTGCTGCTTCTACTGCTGCGTTCAGAGCCAGAAGGTTGGTCTGAAAGGCAATCTCATCTATTGTCCGGATGATTTTGCCCGTTTCTTCGCTGGTTTTGGTTACCTTCTGGATGGCTTGGGCCATATTATTCATATGAGCATTCACTTTGCTGACGATGTCGCGCGTTTCAGATGCCAGAATTTTGGCCTGGTTGGCGTTTTCCGCGTTGCCGGCCGTCATGGCTGACATTTCCTCCAGGGAGGAGGAGGATTCTTCAATTGCCGCTGCCTGTGATGATGCGCCATCCGCCAGGTTGATCGTGGCGTTGGATACCAGGGTGGATGCGGCGTTCATTTCATTCGCGGATTCCATGAGTTCGTCGGCAATCTGCTGAATATGTGCAATCAATTTCTTGCCGACAATAATGAAGTTGGCAATCAGGCCCGCCATGGCAACAGGTGTGAGCACGTAGGAAAAAGCTCCTCCCACGCGTCCCGCGATAAACGAAGCCAGTATGGCGCCGATGACTCCGGGGATGAGCCAGATATACAGTTTGTAAGTTAAAGTTTTTCCTACGACATATCTGAGAATGACGGCAATAATGCCTGCGGCGATAATGTAAGTAATCAATTTAACCACAATAGCAATCAATACATCAATGTCCATGGATTTCCCCTCCTGATGATTTCATAAAGACTCATTATCAAAGAAAGACTATTTGTGACTACCCTGAAAAGATTATCGAGTCAATAAAATTCAGGCAATCTTTCAATCTTTACGGTGAAGTTGCCCTCCGCTCCAATAAGTGCATTTCCTTAAAGGGTGAATGAAGTTATCCTTCCCAGAGTTGCCGGATGATATTCGCCGTCTCTTTTGCGGCAATGTCGGGTTTCAAGGCGGTATCCGCAATGCCGGAAACGACGCGGGTAATATTGTGATCGATGAGAGCCTTTTTCCAGACAGATACGCTAGGCGCTGTGATATATGCGGAAAAGGTGTGATGCATGGTTCCCGGTCGCTCTCCAATAATGTGAATGATGGCTTTATGCTCTCTCACCGCCTGAAGGTCCCCGAAAAGGATTTCTCCTATGCGGTAGCCTACTCGCACCCGTCCGCCTTCAACAAAAAGAATTTCTGGACCGCATTTCAGATTCATTTGTTTCAACCTTTCCTGAAGGGTACAAAGGTAAGGAGACAAATGACCCGGATCCATGATGGCGAGGGCATTTAAACCGTCGGACACAATGATTTGCACCTGGTGAAAGTCATTTTTCCGGTCTTTCATTACTTTCAGGACTTTCAATGATGAAGTGTCCAGTTTTTCTCCGGTTTGCGGATGCAGGATGTAATCAGTCCTGTTTTCGGAGGTTGTTTTCAGACGGACCGCATGGGGCGTTTTTTTGATGAAACCGGGATCAAGTTCAATCCAAATGCTTTTTTTGGAATCGTTATAGAGGTTGCGTATTTCGGCATCAAGCGCGGGTGCCAGGGTCCATGGGTTTTGGTTGAATCCTTCTGCAAGATAAACGCCACGATGACGGACTTCCTGCATTTTTCTTTTTCCTTCACGGAAGATTTCCGTCTTGGAACGCTTATCTCCTTTTGCCAGACGGTAGCGGTACCACACCCAGAGAGGTTGACCAAAATGGGAGGATGGTTTTCCCTGTGTGTCAAGTATCCTCAGATGCTGAAAGAATTTCTGCATGGAGTCGTTGATCTTGTATCCAAATTTTTCACGAATACGCACATGATCCTGATAAGCAGTGGTCAGATAGCCCAGCATTGGATCATTTTTTGTGGGCAGAGCCATCAGGTAAGCCGGGTTGGCCGGCATGATCTGATCCTGGCACCAGTCCAGGTCATCGAGTGTGACATCCATGTGAAGTGTGGTGCAGATATCCAATCCGATCGTCAGACCATGGAGTTTTCCCATGACAATGTCTTCCAGGCAACAGCGAACAAGTTGTTCGCGGGTACGAAACACTTCCGGTCCGATGAAACCGGCGACATCGTTAAGGTGGACCCATGGAGCGGGCGTCCGGCCTGCTTTCTGCTGGGCTTGGGCAACTTTCATTTTCAACAGGCGTGCAAATCCATATTTACGCGCCTCGTGAATCACCATGTCTGTCCCCTGGCCGCTACCGTTGGTAAAATCCGCTCCCTGACCGGTTTCAAAGTAAAATCCATATTGTCCTGTTCTTGATTCGGCATAAGCCAGCATTTTTTCCAGGGTAATATCAAATGTCGCGTTGGCCTGTTCACTGCCTGCCAGGCTTTGAAACCAGATGCCTGTGGAACCGGCATGCTGTTTTTCCACTGCGGCCTGAATATCGATGTGCGCCAGAACACTGTGGGGGATGATGTTTTCCAAGTGGAAAGCGACGCGGATATCTGAAAGAGCAGCTTCCAGAGTGGCAACGGATTCTGGTGCGCTGCTCACCGGATTGACGCCCAGCACAACATCGCCTACCGCATAAGACCATCCAGAAAAGATTTGCCAGACAACGTCATCCGGGTGATCGGTTGGAGAGTTGGGTTGGATACGTGCCCCCATGTATCCTTTTGCGCCGATGGATGTGCTGGCAAGCGGATGAAATATCTTGCTTCCGACAGTAATCAGCTCTTGATTGGACATGATTTTTACTACGCAACCGATGACATCACTGCACAAGCCTTCCAAAAGGGGATAAATCTCCGATCCATCTGCTGTCAGAAGAAACGTTTTCAACTCTCCCATTGTCATGGTGCTGGTTTTTTTCATTATCTCGTGAGGTAGATTCTCAAGAAGGCATGAATACATCCTGTCTTCAAAAAGAGGATGACGTAAGATGTCGCCAACGAGCGTGTTCGATAAAAGAAGCCGTGCTTTGCAGCGTATCGCTTCGTCTTTTGCTGCCAAACCCAAAATCTGGTCTCCTTCTTTGAAGGCATTGGCGGCGCCAATGAGTTGCTGATACGTTAATGGATCAAACTTACCCATTGCACTTTGCATAAATGAAAAAAGGTCTTCTTTGTTTTCTGTTGAGAGAAGCCGGGCCTGTAACAGAGGCGGAAGAAAGGCCGCACCTGCCAGACTTCCCGCCAGAACCCGGCAAAAAGTTCTTCTGCTGATTATTTTGCTTTTCCCGATGCTGTCAACATCATTCATGTTTGAACGATCCTTTCATCCTAGAAACTTTTGATTCATCATACTCCCATGCTGGAAATGAAATCAAGCCTTATTGCGGATAGAACGATCATCATTTACGATGAGTTGATGCTTTACGTATTTGTCATCTGAATCACTTGAAAGGGCAGGTTAGGGAATTCAGAAAAAGAAGTTGATTTACCATGCAAAAACCCTTAAGAAACGCAAATGGAATAAGTGAAGCAGTAAAGACAGGCTAGAAAAAGGTTTCGTGTCGCAAATCCTGTAAACTGGATTTGAAGATAAAAAAAATATTTAAGGAGAGGGCATGATGGAAATTAAAAAGATTTGTGTATTGGGCGCGGGATTGATGGGGAACGGCATTGCGCAGGTTTGTGCTCAGGCCGGCTACGACGTGGCCATGCGCGATATCGAACAGAGATTTATTGACGGCGGGATGAACACGATCAAAAAGAATCTAAACCGTGATGTGGAAAAGGGAAAAATGGCAAAAGATCAGATGGACGCGATTCTTAGCCGGATTAAACCCACCCTGGATCTGAAGGAAGCCGCGGCAGATTCGGACATTGTTGTCGAAGTGGTGATTGAAGTTATGGAGGTCAAGAAGAAAGTCTATGCGGAGCTCCAAACCATTGTCCCCAAACACTGCCTGTTTTTCACGAACACTTCAGGATTGAGCATTACAGAAATGGCCGCAGTGACCGACCGGCCGGAACGTTTTATCGGGGCGCATTTTTTCAATCCTGTTCCAGTCATGCGCCTGCTGGAGATTATTCGTGGTCATCAGACTTCTGATGAGACTCTGGAGATAGCACGCGAGTGGGGCAAAAAGATCGGCAAGGAAGTGGTTACGGTCAAGGAAGCCCCTGCGTTTGTCGTCAATAGAATTCTTTGCACTATGCTCAATGAAGCCTTTTTTGTCCTGGATGAAGGATTGGCAACTGCCGAGGACATTGATAAAGCGATGATGCTGGGTTGTAACCATCCCATTGGGCCATTGGCGCTTGCCGATATGGTGGGCAATGACACCATGCTGCGTGTTATTGAAGGATTGCAGCGTGAACTGGGAGACAAATATCGCCCTGCGCCTATTTTGAGAAAACTGGTTCGTGCCGGTAATTTGGGACGCAAGTCCGGCAGGGGAGTTTACGACTACAGCAAGAAATAATTTTTTTCATTTTTAGGTCTTGGGGATTTTTATGGTCACGTCCATAGAAATCCCCTTGTTATTATTGTGCTATTCTATGAAGAAGATGAATCCGGCGTTAATGGGTAAGCAGAGCGATTCAACGGTAGAAATTTAGTGAAAGGAGAAGAGGATGAAAAAGATAGTATTGAATACGGTACTTTTGCTGATCATCGTCGTAATTCCTGATTTGGTTTCGGCACAAATGGATGTTCAGGTTCGCATCAATATTCCCTTGCCGCCGCCAATTGTTTTTCCGGCGCCGCCTGCGGTTGTCGTGATTCCGGAGACAGATATCTAT
>DAOLNX010000084.1:0-14073 GCA_035416785.1 Smithellaceae bacterium
TTGTGTGGGTTCAATTCCCACCCCAGGTACCATGTAAAATCAAAGGCTTGCAAGGTTTTCGGGACTTGCAGGCCTTTTTGATTTTCTATGGCCATGCTCATCTTACCCCGCTATTAAATTTTGCCCCCACTTTCTAGCATCCTTGAACCTTCCGACAAAGGTCTTTTGTTGCCGGTGTCCGGTCGGCTTCCGTCGGTCAGGCACCCCCGGTCGGTCGGCAGGGCAAGAAAGGAATCTACCTAAAAACGGCAGTTGGTAAGAGAAAAATTTTGTAACCTCACGTGAAGAATTGCTATTTTGCTGTATTTGAACTCACCCAAAAGGAACTGCTCCGCAGTTACTAGATGTGGCTGTAAACTAGCTATAACAAACGCTTTTTAACAATTCTATCGAATTTAACTGCCGTTTTTAGGTTAAATTTCTAGGCCTGGAAATAATCGACATATAACTTCATCGTGGCTGCCGATTTCGACGGCAATAATTTTATCATCTTCAAACAAAAAAAATTATGAAAATACGATAAGAAATATTGATCAATGCAACCTATCGATTATTGGCGCGTCATGGCTGGCGAAAGATTCAGCCAGGCACAAAGCATCCGAAAAGAGATCCGGTATTGCAGGACGAATTGAAAAAAATCTCTGAAGAAGTGGTTGCCGCCAGTATGAAAAACGAAGAGTCCTTACCTCTGAAGTTGATGTTTCAAGATGAAGCTGTGAAGGAAATTTCACCTTTGTCCGTCTGATATTGCCAAAAACAGAACAAAGAATGGCGAACCAGAAAAAAAGCCATCCTGATAGGAAGATGAAGATTTCTGGAACGGCTTACCTCATTTCCATCAGCATTTTATTGAATTCCTTGATTTCGTCGCGCAAGGTGGCGGCTTTTTCAAATTCCAGGTTTTTTGCGGCGTCTTTCATTTGCGCCGTTAGTTTTCTGATCAGCGCGGGTAGGTCTTCTTCTTTCAGGGGGGCGGTTTTCTCTTTTTTCTCCACCGGCACGGTCACATAATCCGACTCATAAATGGAACTTAGCACAGAATGGATGGATTTCTTAATCGTTTCGGGCGTGATGTTGTTTTCTTCGTTGTATTTGCGCTGATGAGTGCGGCGTCGCTCTGTTTCTGAAATGCAGGCCTGAATAGACTTTGTGATTGTGTCGGCATACATGATGACCTTGCCGTCAACATTGCGCGCCGCCCGGCCGCTGGTCTGGATGAGCGAACGTTCGGAGCGCAGGAAGCCTTCCTTGTCGGCATCCAGAATTGCCACCAGAGAAACTTCAGGTATATCAAGACCTTCTCGCAGCAGATTCACGCCCACCAGAACATCAAACTCGCCCAGGCGCAAGTCCCGGATGATGCCGACGCGCTCCAGTGTGTGAATGTCGGAATGCAGGTAGCGCACACGGATGCCCAGGCCGCTGTAATAATCGGTCAGGTTTTCGGCCATACGTTTGGTCAGTGTGGTGACGAGCACCCGCTCCTCTTTGTGGACGCGGATGCGTATTTCCTCCAGGAGATGATCCACCTGATGTTCTGCAGAGCAAATTATAATTTCCGGGTCCATCAAACCGGTCGGGCGGATGATTTGCTCAACAACCACACCGCACGCTTTTTCTCTTTCAAAGTTTCCCGGAGTTGCCGAGATGTAAATCCTCTGATGGGACAGGGCTTCGTATTCATTAAATTTCAGCGGACGGTTGTCCAGGGCGGAAGGTAGACGGAATCCGTATTTCACCAGCGTTTCCTTACGCGAACGGTCACCGCGATACATGCCGGCCAGTTGTGGAAGTGTGGCGTGGCTTTCGTCAATGATGATCAGGGTGTCTTTGGGTAAATATTCCATCAGTGTAGGCGGGGGCTGGCCGGGATTACGGCCGGTGAGATGACGGGAGTAGTTTTCGATGCCCTGACAGTAGCCCATTTCTTCCATCATCTCCAGGTCAAAATTGGTGCGCTGCTCCAGTCGCTGCGCCTCCAGCAGTCGGTTTTCTTTTTTATACTGTGCAAGAGTTTGGGCAAGCTCCATCCGGATCGCTGACATCGCTCTTTGAAGATTGTCCTTGGAGGATACGTAGTGGCTGCCGGGATAAATGACGGTTTGGACAAGCGAAGCCATTTTTTTCCCGCGCAACGGGTCGATGGTGTAAATCGCTTCAACCATATCGCCGAAAAACTCCACGCGCAGCGCCCGCTCATCCTCGTAGGGTGGAAAAATTTCCACCACATCGCCCCGCACACGGAAAACGCCGCGGTGAAAGTCGATGTCGTTTCGTTCGTACTGGATCTCGACGAGCCGGTTTAAAAGATCTTCCCGGGGGTAATCTTTTCCCACTTCAATCGTTACAATCATTCCCAGATAGGCTTCCGGCGAGCCCAGGCCGTAAATGCAGGAGACGCTGGCCACAATGATGACATCGCGGCGCGTTAAAAGAGCGTATGTAGCCGCATGGCGTAGTTTGTCAATTTCATCGTTGATGGCGGAATCCTTTTCAATGTATGTATCGGTGGCGGGAAGATAGGCTTCGGGTTGATAATAGTCGTAATAGCTTACAAAATATTCCACGGCGTTTTCAGGAAAAAGGCTTTTGAATTCTTCATACAGTTGCGCAGCCAAGGTTTTATTGTGCGCAATGACCAGTGCGGAACGTCCGGCTTGAGCAATGACGTTGGCAATGGTAAAGGTTTTGCCGGAGCCGGTCACGCCCAGAAGCACCTGATGTTCTTTTCCTTCGGCCAGCCCATGGACCAGTTTTTCAATGGCTTGTGGCTGATCGCCGCTTGGAGAAAAATCTGTTGTTAATGAAAATGTTTCCATGTTCTATTTTTCGTTTATCCGATAAGGTTTTTTCAAATATTCTTTGGCTTCAATTTTTGCCGATCCTTCGGCGCCGTTCATTTTCAGCACCCGCCTGTAGTAATCCTCCGCATATTTCCGTTCCTGACGGATATCATGAATCATTCCTATGTACAGCAAGGATTTGGCTTGTGTGCGAATATTATAAAAAGCTTTGTCGGTGGCAGCTTTTTGGAAAAAAGATTCAGCTCTTCCATACTCTCCTTTCTTGAAATGCATGCGTCCAATCAGTTGATAATAGCGGGGAAGAAGTTGGGGAACAAAGGGGGGCGTGCCGGTGCTGATTTGCTTTGCAATCCATGAGGCTATCGCTTCGGCTTCCGCAAACCGATTCAGCTCAAGCAAAGCCAGGCAGTAGGTGAAATGAAAATGATAGTTATTCGGGAATTTTATTTTCAAGTCCTCAAGAATCGGCAATGCTTTTGCCGGTTGTTTTTCGTAGGTGAGATAAATTGAGGCCAGTTGGGCTTGAGCCATCTCCCGAAGGAGGTAACCTTTTTGCGCCGTGGTTTGTATTTCCGTCAATCCTTGACGCCTATTTCCCTCAACAACCATCAGGGAAGATACAATGCCGATCATACCTGCAAAATGGTCAATATGATAATGAAGAAGGCCCATCAGAAAATCAACATCATCATTATGGGGATCCATGGATTTGGCGGCTTCCAGATAATCCCAGATACTGGAAGTTTCCTGAATAAGAACCAGATAATGTTTTTCCTTGATTGCCCAGCTCGCTTTGGCAATTTTAGCCAGAGCCATAGCCAGATAGGCCTGACTGTCTTTAGGATGTCTGAAAAGCCTTTTTTGACCCCGCAAAAAAGTTTCTTCTGTATAATGGAAGATCGCTTCTTTTTCTTTTTGACGTCGTTCAGGGCTGAAACACATTTCATAAGCAAGCAAATGAAGCATTGCTTCCAGAGCGTAGCCAGTGGGATTTTCAGGTTCCAGTTCAATGGCCTTTTTCAGCAAGGTGTCAGCAGCTGCATCTTCCAGATTAAAAGATTTACGGATGGCTTGCACAAGATGATTTTGAAAACTATTGGTGGAAAGCTCTGTTGTTCCGGAAATCGTGGCAAAAACGATGTCGGGTTTCAGAAAACAATAGAATAGAAAAAGAAAGACGATTTGTTTTTTCAGCATTGGTTCCATTGTTTCCTATAAAAATAAAACCGGCTCTCTTAAAATGGCTTCCCGCGCCAAAAGCGCGCAAGCGGACGTTTCCGGATGCGTGTCCTTCAATGAGGCGATCTGCCGTAGATAATCCGCTGTACGCAGCACCAGAGAGGCCATATCTCCTTCCGCAATGCCGGTCATCCGGATGACGGCATCCCAGTCTTTTCCCTGCGCCCAGTGATACATGGCCACGCCGGCCGAGGCAACCAGCTTCGGAACGGGAAAGCCAGCTTTTTCCAGACGCATGGAAAGAGGCCGGACGGCCAGCAGCATTTTTCGTAACGCGGCCGTCAACCGATGGGGGAGGATATCCGCCACGATAGAAAGTTCGTCGTTGCGGTCGTAGGCAAAGACGGCGACAACCGCCGCCAGAAGCTTTGCGTTGTCTGTAGGAAAAGCATGATGCCGCAGGCACTGAGCGACCGGCAACGGGTCGTCTAGCCGTAGATGCGATGCCCACAAACCGTCCGCGGTAAGTCTGCCCGTTGCATCCACAAAGCCCTCCCGGCATAAAAATTCCAGATGGCGGAAAAAATCTTTCCAGAGGAATTCGGACGCGGAGGTGTTTTGCCTCTCGGTTTTATTTTGCTGCCATGCAGCAAACGATTTTTCAAAGATCTTTTTTACATCTGAGGGGGTTTGCGAAAGCAATAGATTGAGGGTCATTGCAAAGTTATTGCGCAGACGGCTGACAATATCTTCCGGCGAGGCGGATAACATTTTTTTGATATGTCCCAGTTCCATAAAACGGCCGGGAACCGCCAGCATAAAGCCGATGTTGTCCCGACCGCGTCTTCCGGCCCGTCCGGTCATCTGCCGGAATTCGATGGCGGAAAGAGGAGTAAAATCATGGCCGTTGAACTGATCGGAAGAAAAAAGCACGATGGTCCGGGCTGGGAAATTCACACCTGCCGCAATGGTGGTTGTGGCAAAGATCGCCCGAAGGTGTCCCCGGTTCATCATTTCCTCGACAAGCAGCTTCCAGGCGGGAAGCTGTCCGCCATGATGGGCGGCAAGACCCGCATCTTGCAGTACGCTCAGTTGCCGGTGGCCCGCTAGCGAGGGAAAACGGTTTAACAGATCGTATAAGTCCTCGCTAAACAAAGAGTTATCTTTTAAGGGCAAAAGCCCCGGACGGCAGGCAAGCGCTGCGTCGCATTCGGCACGCGATTTTAAAAAGAAGATGGCCGGCAAAAGGTTGAATTGCGCCAGCACGCGGATAATTCCCGCGTAATCAGGAAGACGGCCGCCTCTTCTTCGAAATTTATCCTTTTTAAAAAACTCGACGACGGCGGCGGAAGGTTTTTTACCCTCCAGAAAAGGATGCAGGCAGCCTGAAGGATGTAAAAAAAGAGGATACAGGGGAACGGGACGTTTTTCTGCGCGAATGACCGAGCAGGACTTATGGCGGATAGAGGAAAGCCAGGCGGCGATCTCCAGGCCGTTGCCGATGGTGGCCGAAAGTAAAAGTAAATGAATTCTTGCCGGCAGATAAATCAGAATTTCTTCCCAGACCACACCCCGATCCCAATCCCCCAGAAAATGCGCTTCATCCAGGATGACCAGATCACAGTTCAGATGAAAGCCTTCATGCATGGCGTCGTAGAGTTGATTGCGCAGAATTTCCGTCGTGCCGACGATAATCGGCGCTTCGGTGTTTTCCTTGGTGTCACCGGTAATGATGCCGACGTTTTCCGGTTCGAAATGCAGGCTGAATTCCACCCACTTGGCATTGGAAAGGGCCTTGAGGGGCGAGGCGTACCAGGCGCGTCCGCCCTGTTGCATGACCGAGAGAATCGCTTCCCGCGCAATCCAGGTTTTCCCGGAACCGGTAGGCGCAATGACCAGACAGTCGTTTTGTCTGATGGCCTCCAGGGCCTGGGTCTGGAATTCATCCGGTGTGAACGTTGACGGATGAGGTTTGCCGATTTTTGCCAGAACGTCTTTCAGGGAAGAAGCGATTTCTGGTTTCATCAAAGATTTTCTGTCCGGCTTGGGGAATTTTGGAGTATAAAACGGGTTTCTGGAATCAAAGCGCTTTTTTTCTTTCATGATTATTTCTTGTAGCATAGCCGCAAACAATGGTAAAGCAGGGAACGTCAATTATGGAAAACGATAAAAAAATATTCTGGGGCTGGTATGTGGTTGCCGGATCTTTTTTTGTGCTGGCGGTGAATTACGGCGCCCGGTATTGTTTTGGCGTTTTTCTGAAACCTTTGTCGTTGGAACATGGCTGGTCGCGTTCTGTCATCTCCCTGGCTGCGACGCTCAACATGATTTTCTACTCTACGGGCGCTATTTTTTTGGGCCGGATGCTGGACCGCATTTCTCCTCGCTGGATCATTACCGCAGGCGCTCTTTTGGCTGCCGCCGGCTATTTTCTCACCAGCCGGATTTCCACACCGCTTGGATTTTACATCGGTTACGGGCTTTGCGTGGGGACAGGAGCGTCCTGTCTGGGCGTGGTGGTATGCAGTTCCTCCGTAGGAAAGTGGTTTCTGAAAAAGCGCGGCATTGCTCTGGGAATCTCTACTATGGGCATTAGCTTTGGCGCTGTAGCGCTGACGCCGCTTGCCGGATACATCAACCAGACGCTGGGATGGCGTGCGGGTCTGACCGTTTTGGGCGTGGTGACCTGTTTTTTCGGCATATGGGCTTCGCAGCTTCTGATGCGCAAAAACCGGCCGGAAGATGATGGATTGCTGCCGGATGGCGATCGCGTTTCGTTGACCGGAAGGCCGCCTGCGCCTCCCGCAGTGATTCGGGTTCCGCTGAGCGTGATTCTTCAGGATAGACGATTCTGGACGATTGCCGCCGGACAGGGACTCGCGGTGATGGCGCTGATGTCCGTATTTGTTCACCAGGCCGCTTTTGCGATGGATAACGGCATCGGCAGTCTGGGAGCGGCGTCATCTCTGGCCATGATCAGCATGACCGGCTTTGTCGGCCAATTTTTTTTCGGCTGGTTGTCCGACCGTGTCCGCGATCCAAAATATGCTTATATTACAGGAATATCCGTCATGCTGATTGGTGCGATTCTGCTACGGCAAGTTCATACGGCGACCATGCTTTATCTTTCCGCGCTGGTTTTTGGCTTTGGATATGGATGTCTGGCCCCGGTTTTACCGATTTTGGTTTCCGATCGCTTTGGCAGGCATGTTCTGGGCTCGATTTACGGGCTTCTCACCTTTTTTATCGGTATCGGGGGCAGTATCGGACCTCTATTGGGAGGAATGGTTCATGATACTTTCGACTCGTATCAGCATTTGTGGGAAATCAACATTGTTTTCTTGGCTTTTGTGTCGGTCCTGATGTTCACTTTGAAAAAAGGAAAACATTTTGGTTAGGCCACGGACCATTGTTTGGCTTTTGGTTTTGAATATTTTATTCGATTCTTAAGAGGCGTTTAACGTTTCGTTAAATGAGGCAGAATGTTCAATTCTGCTCACAGAATCGAAAAGAAAACATATTTCTTTAAACAATAGTAATATCAATATCATATAAATAATTCTGTATTGGTGCGTCTATTGGCATGGTTTTTTCATTAATTCAAAACAAATTGAATTGATCATCTTATCCAAATGGAGGATTCGGTTATGAAAAAAATTATGCAAACAGTTTGTTTGGTTGGTTTTATTATTCTCACCACGGCAACGTTCAGTTTTGCCCAGTTCAACGCGGCGGGCAGTGAGGGGTTCCCCTTCTTTCATTTTGGTTGTCTGATTGTCGGCGGACTGATCATCGTTTCTCTGAAGCGCAAATATGATAAACTTTATTTGAGCGAAGCCATCGGTTCATTCGCCCTGTTCACCATGCTGGTTGCCCTGTTTACCTCGCCGGTGGTTGATGCGCTGAAGAATTTGATTAATTAAACCCTTCCCTCCACATAGCAGCAGTAGCAAAAGCCCCCGCTCGAGTTTCCGGCGGGGGTTTTTGCATCGGCGAAGAAAAAATACTTTACAGTGCACAGTATTTCATTTATTAAACTCCACGCTTAAAATGTTTTACCTGAAGAAAAATCTTTCACAAGGAGACGAAAATATGGCTAAACGTGTTTACACATTCGGAAAGGGCATCAATGAAGGCAGAGCGGATATGAAAAACCTTCTCGGTGGCAAGGGCGCAAACTTGGCTGAAATGTCAAAACTGGGAATTCCGGTTCCCGCGGGATTCACCATTCCCACCGACGTTTGTGGAGAGTTTTACAAAAATAACAAACAGTTTCCCGCAGGTCTGGAAAAAGAAGTTGCGGCGGCGCTGAAAAAAGTGGAAAGCGCGATGGGTGCAAAGTTTGGAAATCCGGATAATCCACTTTTACTTTCCGTTCGATCCGGCGCTCGTGTTTCAATGCCCGGCATGATGGACACGGTGTTAAACCTTGGCCTGAACGATGAAACCGTCGAAGGCATCATTCGAAAGTCCGGGAACGAACGGTTTGGTTGGGATTCTTACCGGCGTTTTGTGCAGATGTATGGCGACGTTGTGATGGGCCTGAAACCGGAAGACAAAGACGCCCATGATCCGTTTGAAGAAGTGATGGATGGTCTGAAGGCGGAAAAAGGCATCAAGGCGGATCTTGACATGACCGTCGAGGATCTGAAGGAACTGGTTGCCCGCTATAAAAAGCTGATTGTGGCAAAGCTGGACAGGGAATTTCCGACCGATCCCAAAGAGCAGCTCTGGGGCGCCATCGGGGCTGTTTTTATGTCGTGGAACACAGAACGCGCCGTTTTGTACCGCAAGATGAACGGCTTTGACGAAAGTTGGGGCACAGCCGTCAATGTGCAGGCCATGGTGTTCGGCAACCGGGGTGAAAATTGTGCAACCGGTGTGGCTTTCACGCGCGATCCGGCCACCGGTGAAAATCTGTTTTACGGTGAATATCTCATCAATGCGCAGGGCGAGGACGTTGTGGCCGGTATTCGCACTCCTCAGCAGGTGACCTTAGAAGGTTCGCGACGCTGGGCCAGGGATAATCATGTTTCGGAAGAGGATCGAGCCACAAAATATCCTTCACTGGAAGAATACATGCCTGCCGCCTATAAAGACCTGGTTGCCGTTTATACCAAGCTTGAACGTCATTACAAAGAAATGCAGGACATTGAATTTACCATTCAGGACCAGAAACTTTGGATGCTGCAAACCCGCACCGGTAAGCGCACCGCTGCCGCCGCCGTGAAAATCGCGGTGGATATGGTGGGTGAAAAACTCATTGACAAGAAAACCGCTCTCCTGCGCATTGATCCGGCTTCGCTGGATCAGCTTCTCCATCCCACCTTTGATCCTTCGGCGACAAGAAATGTGATTACGAAAGGCCTTCCCGCCTCTCCGGGTGCAGGCACCGGTCGCGTGGTTTTCAATGCGGATGATGCGGAAACGTGGAGCAAACGGGGGGATAAAGTGGTTCTTGTGCGTATTGAAACCTCGCCGGAAGATTTAAAAGGCATGTCGGCTGCTCAGGGAATTCTAACCCAGCGCGGCGGCATGACCTCCCATGCGGCCGTCGTGGCGCGCGGCATGGGCAAGTGCTGTGTTTCCGGCTGCGGCGATCTGGAGATCAGCTACGCGAAGAAAACCATCAAAGTCAACGGCCAGCTCATCAACGAAGGCGACTATATTTCTTTGGACGGTTCCACGGGCGAAGTCATGCTGGGAGAAGTGAAAACCCGTCCGGCGGAGCTTTCCGGTAATTTTGGCGTCATTATGCAGTGGGCCGATGAAGCCAAAAAGCTGGGGATCCGCACAAACGCCGACACGCCGCACGATGCGGCCGTTGCCCGGAACTTTGGTGCGCAGGGCATCGGCCTTTGTCGCACGGAACATATGTTTTTCGAGGGAGACCGCATTAAGGCCGTCCGGGAGATGATTCTGGCTGATCATCTGGAAGGCCGCCAGGTTGCGCTCGCCAAATTGCTGCCGATGCAGCGCGAGGACTTTTACGGCATTCTCAAGGCGATGGAAGGATATGGCGTCACCATCCGTCTGCTGGATCCTCCCTTGCATGAATTCGTTCCGCATGAAGCAGCCAGTCAGAAAGAAATGGCGGAGGAATTGGGCATTTCCGTGGAAGCGGTAAGGGCGAAAGTGGATTCGCTGCACGAATTTAACCCGATGCTGGGTCATCGTGGCTGCCGTCTGGGCATCACTTATCCAGAAATTACGCAAATGCAGGCTCGCGCCATTTTTGAAGCAGCATGCCAGTTGACTAAAGAAGGTGTGGATGCAAAGCCCGAAGTTATGGTTCCGCTGGTCGGCACGGTGAAGGAGCTGGCTTCCCAGAAAGCGCTTATTGTGGAAACTGCCCGGAAAGTCATGGAAGAAACGGGTGTAAAAGTGGAGTATTCTGTCGGAACGATGATTGAAGTGCCTCGTGCAGCTGTAACTGCGGATGAAATCGCCAAAGAAGCTGCCTTTTTCTCTTTCGGCACCAATGATCTGACCCAGATGACCTTCGGCTACAGCCGGGATGATGCGGGCAAATTTTTGCCGGATTATGTTGCGAAGAAGATTCTGCCGGTGGATCCGTTCCGTGTTCTGGATCGTGACGGTGTCGGTAAACTGGTGCAGATAGCCGTGCAAAAAGGCCGAAGCGTCAATTCGAAATTAAAGGTCGGCATCTGCGGCGAACACGGAGGTGATCCAAGCTCCATCGAGTTTTGCCATCTGACCGGCTTGAACTATGTCAGTTGCTCGCCGTTCCGTGTGCCCATCGCCCGTCTGGCTGCAGCGCAGGCTGCTTTAAGAAACGGTTCGCTGGTGCAAAAAGCAGCAAAAGCAACTCCTCTCAAAAAGGTTGCTCAAGCCGCAAAAAATGTTATGGCGGGTCTGGCTGCGGCCAAAAAAGCCTTTAAAGAACCAACGCCTGTGCCACCAGTGAAAAAAGCGGAAGTGAAACCGGCTGCGAAGACAGTACAAACCAAAACCAAAGCGAAGGCCAAGCCGGTTGCCGCAAAACCGATCGCCGCAAAGGCCGTGGTGAAAAAGACCCCATCTGCAAAGAAGGCAGCCCCGGTAAAAAAGGTCGTGGCTGAAAAGACCGTGCCTGCAAAGAAGGCGGCAGTCAAGAAAGTCGCCGCAAAGAAAGAAGCTGTTGTAAAGAAGACAGTGCCCAAGAAACCGGCGGCGGTAAAAAAACCCGTGGCCAAAAAGGCCGTAAAAAAGTAAAATATTCCGGTAAGCCTGTATAAAAAAACCGCTGGAGCGGCTTAAACTGCCCCGGCGGTTTTTCCTTTTAATGAATTACAGGCGAAAATCGATAGAGAACAAGTTCCTTAAAAGGAGAAGTTTCATGATGACGATTCTCGGAATTCATTCCAGTCCGTTCAAAAAAGGCAACACGGCGTGGGTTCTTGATTACGCGCTGCAGGAAGCGGAAAAGGTGGATGGTGTCAAAACGGAATCTGTTTCCCTGGCTGGTTTTAAAATCGCCGACTGCAATCATTGCAACTGGTGCATGCAAAAACAGACTCCCGAAAAACTCTGCTCATTAGAAGACGATGCCCTTCCGATTTTGGAGAAAGTGCGGAACTGCGATATTATGGTTCTTGCTACTCCGGTTTATTTCTCAAGGCTTTCCGGGACGATGGCCTGTTTTCTGGATCGGACTCGCTGTTTCATATATGGCAAAAACGGGCACCTTGCACTCAAGGGAAAGATTGGCGTAGCTCTGGCCGTGGGCTGGTGCCGTAATCTGGGAATGGAAACGACTCTGGTCAGTCTTCACGGCGGATTCCTGTTGCATGAAATGATCGCCCCTTCCTGTCATGATGCAGGGGCTCTTTATGGGGCTGCTGTTGTTTCCGGGCAAAGAGACGAGGCTTTTGCCTGGAAACGGGACAAACTGGGGGTCCGGAACGACCGGGAAGGACTCAATTCAACGAAACTACTTATGCATGAGGCCATCCGAACGTGCCAGAAGATCAAAATAGGCGTTAGCTGATTTATCTGGTTTCTGGTTTCTGGTTTTCGGCTCCAGCATGAAAATCATGGGCCCAGTTCAAGGCCCGGGAACCTGATTCGTTTTCCAGAATCACAAGCATGTTGCATTTTTGACAGTCAAATTCCAGACGATAGGTATGATGTGCGTCATGGAGATGAAACGGTTCTTGAACTGCTTTTCTTGATCTATACTCTTTCGGACACAAATCCAGTTGATAACGGATGCAGTACCGGGTGGTCATGACGGATTTTCCTGAAATGTTGCAGAGGGTTTCGAAGGCTGGCTCCACCAAGGATGCGCCGTGTCGTTCATAGAATTTCTGGGCCTGAGTGTTTAGGACATTGGCGCGGAAATCAAGCTTCTTATCCGGATAAGGAAACTGGGTTTTCAAAAATGGAATTCTTTGAATTACATGTCTTTTTTGCCGAATATCGGTGAGCGTGTCCAGAACTTCGCGCCTCAAGCCGTTGACCAGGCTTGCGGGAAGAAAGCCGGGATCGCAGGAAATGGTTAGCTCCGTAACCCGGTAGGGGGTGTTGCCCGTGCCGGTCAGATGTTTTTCAAGCTGCTCTCGGGCTAAAATCGGGTTTCGCGCCGGTTCCAACAGAACTTTTCTGAAAGCTTCCGCCTGATTGCCGTTTTCGTCTTCTGCGGCCAGATGAATGGCTCCATCTTTGTATCCAAAATCCAATTTAATAGATAATTTTCTTATGTTCTTGGAATTATAAAGAATCTTGTAGAACGCCATGTCGGAGTTGCGATAAAGGGAGACTCCTGCCTTCAAGCCCATCATGCGGCTGGGATAGATGTTTTCTTTAACCACGCGCTCCACACGGAATCCCGACAGATCATTTTTCTTCGTAAAAAAACACAGCCCGTCTCCATTTGCCAGGTCCGTGCGGTTGATCGAAAAAAAATCTCTGCCGGTGCCGGTGATTTTACCCAGATACTGACCAATGGATTTCTGCGTGTGCAGAGAGGCAACTTTTTCTCTTTTTCCGGAAATGAAGTATTGGGTCCATCCCCGGTTGAAAGTCCGATCCGGATCTGGAGAAAATTTGGGAAAGATTTCTCCGGAGCTGTTTTTTCGGTAACCGGGATGCGCCTGGAGGAATTGATTCAGGATCTGTCGATATAATGCCGTGATATTTTTGACATAATCCATCCCCTTATAGCGTCCTTCGATTTTGAACGAGGTAACGCCGGCGGCGATCAAATCCGGTATTTTATCTGTCAGGTTCAGATCTTTCAGGGAAAGAAGGTATTTGTCCTTGAGAATTGCCTTGCCGTCTCCATCGGATAATGTGTAGCGGGAACGGCAGGGCTGGGCACAAACACCGCGGTTGCCGCTTCGTCCTGTCACGGCCTGGCTTATATAGCATTGTCCGCTGTAGGAAACGCAAAGCGATCCGTGCACAAAAGCTTCCAGCTCGATGCGGCTGGTTTGCCTGCGAATTTCCGATATTTCGTCCAGAGAAAGTTCTCTGGCCAGTATCACCCGTTGAAAACCGACTTCTTCCAAAAAACGGACTTTATCCACTGTGTGGTTGTGCATTTGCGTGCTGGCGATCAGGGGAATCGGAGGAAGGTTCAGCTCCAGCAGGCCCACATCCTGGATAATCAGGCCATCGGCGCCCATCTGGTATACATTATTAATAATATCAATAGCTTCAATAATCTCTGCATCCGTAAGAAGCGTGTTGAGGGCAACATAAATTCTGGCATCATACAGATGAGCATAACGGATCAGGCGGGTTAGTTCGTTTAAACTTTCTCCTGCTCCTGCTCTGGCCGAGAATTTCGGTGCGCCGATATAAACGGCGTCTGCGCCGTGATCAATGGCGGCGATTCCGATATCGGCGTTGCCCGCCGGAGCGAGAAGTTCCAAGGATATGGTCATGGATGGATTCCTTTGTTTTTCTGCATGGTGATGAAATTGTCGAGAATGTCTTTCGCCTCATTCATGGAGGAATAGGAGGCTGTTTGTATTTCCGGACTGCCGCTGATCATGGCGGAAAGGGGGCTTGTCTCCATAGACCGATGCAGGCACAAGACGGACTTTTTTAATGCCGTTGCCCATCCCAGTTCATATCCCACGCC
>DAOLNX010000085.1:0-13900 GCA_035416785.1 Smithellaceae bacterium
CGGACACCCATGCCGGGCGGTCATGGATTTGCCGCCTCTGACTGCCCTATATTTCAACTATACCCCCTTGGAAAGTGATAAAGAATGAACAGGGAACTTAAACAAATTCTCTCTGCAACGAATAGGGAAAACCTGCCTTCAATTTTAATGACTGCTTCGGAGGGCTCGCCATTTGCCAAAACGGGCGGACTAGCGGATGTTGTGGGCACATTGACTAGAGAATTGAAAGCACTGGGATTTGATATTCGTCTGATGTTGCCGTTTCACCGCTCCGTAAAGGAACGATACCGGAATCAGGTGCGACATATTGTCAGTTTCAGCATCGATGTCGGACGTTCCGCACAGTACGTGGGAATTGAACTTTACGACTGGGACGGCATTCCGGTTTACTTTATCGACAATGAGCATTACTTTGGCCATAGCATTTATTGCGGGGGCAATTTCGAGGGGGAGCAGTACAGCTTTTTCTCGCGCGCCGTGATTGAAGCGCTGCCGATTGTCGGATATCATCCTGATATCATTCATGTTAACGACTGGCACACGGCAATGATTCCCATGCTCCTGAAAACCCAGTACGATTTGCATCCGCAGGGAAGTTGCCGCACGGTTTTGTCCATTCACAATCTGGGGTATCAGGGGCGTTTTCATTTTGGTTTTGCGTCAAATCTTCTGGGTATCGAGGGGCGCTACCGTCATCCGGATTATCTCGAATTTCATGGCGATGCCAATTATCTGAAAGGCGGCATTGTCTTTGCCGATAAACTGGTGACCGTCAGTCCGACCTATGCATCGGAAATACGGACCCCCCATTATGGAGAGGGGCTTGACGGACTGCTTTCTGCGCGTGCGGACGATCTGATTGGTATTCTGAATGGCATTGATACACAGGTTTTTAATCCGGCAACCGATCCGATGATTTCATTTCCTTATGATGGCAATTCCCTTTCGCAAAAACAGAAAAATAAAGAAGCCCTAATTGCTGAATTGGGGATTCGGATGGGTGCCGCAACGCCTCTTGTCGGTATGGTGACCAGACTGGCCAGGCAAAAAGGGATTGATCTTATTGAACGGGTGTTTGACGAGATGATGTCCGAAGATGTGGGTTTTGTGATGCTTGGAGCAGGGGAGAAGCATTATGAACAGTTCTCACGTGGATTGTCCCACCGGACGGTCGGAAGGGCTTTGGGCCTGACGCAGTTTGACGATCCTCTGGCTCACCGTATTTATGCGGGAATCGACTTTTTTTTAATGCCTTCAATGTTTGAACCATGCGGTATTTCCCAAATGATTGCGCTTCGCTATGGTTCGTTGCCCATTGTGCGTGCAACAGGCGGGCTGAAGGATACGGTTCGTCCTTATAATGAATACACAGATGAAGGCAATGGCTTTTCTTTTGAAAATTACAATGCCCATGACATGCTCCATACCATCCGGTATGCTCTCAAAGTATCTGCTGACCGGGAACGCCTGACATCCCTTCGGCAAAGAGCCATGAGTCAGGACATGAGCTTTCGGAAAAGCGCACTGGCGTATGCAAAACTGTATCTGATGAATCGCCGATAGCGGTTTGTCATTTTATGATGGACAAGATATTTCCCGTTTTCTAAAAAAACAACAACTGGAGAGGGGGATGGAGATCCCCAAGCTCCGAACATTAAAGGTTAAAAAGTGAAGATCATAATTGAAGAAATTAAAACAACCATCGAAGGCAAATTGAAACGATACTTTGGCCGCAAATTGGAAAATGCTTCGGACGAGGAAATATTCCAGGCAGTGGCGATGAGTATTCGAGACCTGGTACTTGAACGGATGGTCAAGGCCAATGAAGAAATCGAGCGGCAAAAGTCCAAACAGCTGTGTTACCTTTCGGTTGAATTTTTAATGGGGAGGGCGCTGGTCAACAATCTCATCAATCTTGGTCTTTTGGACGTATACCGAATGGTGATGGCTGAAATTGGCTATCCCTTTGAAAAGCTTGAGGAACAGGAAAATGAGGCGGCTCTGGGAAGCGGCGGTTTGGGGCGTTTGGCTGCCTGTTTTCTGGATTCGCTTTCCACACTGAATCTTCCTGTAACCGGTTATGGTTTGCATTATGAATACGGCATGTTTCGACAATGCATTGTGAATGGAGAACAGACGGAAGCGCCGGACGATTGGACCGCAAAAGGACATGTATGGGAAATCGAGCGACGGGAAGAAAAGGTTGAAGTCCATTTTGAAGGCGAAGTTGAGGAGTTGTGGACGGAAAACGGCCTGACGATTGTACATAAAAATTATCAGACAGTCATTGCCGTGCCTTATGACATGCCGGTGATCGGGTATGCCAGTCGCGTGCCGGCAACACTCCGGTTGTGGCGGGCGGAATATCCTGTCGCTTTCGATCTGCATTCTTTTAACCGGGGAGACTTCGTCTGTATGCTTCAGCAAAAAGAGCTTGCCGAGTCCATTTGCAAGGTGCTGTATCCCAAGGATGATCATATTGCGGGCAGAATGTTGCGCTTGAAACAGTATTATTTTCTGGCTTCGGCAACGATGCAAAACATTGTACGCACTCACAAAAAGCAGTACGGTGATGTCCGCACGTTGCCGGAAAAAATCGTTATTCAAATTAATGATATTCATCCAGCGCTGGCCATTCCGGATCTGATGCGCATCTTGTTGGACGAGGAAGGTTTGGGATGGGACGAAGCTTACGGTATTGTCAGCCGGATTTTCAACTATACCAACCATACCGTCATGCACGAAGCCTTGGAAGCTTGGCCGGAGCAGCTCTTTAAATCGCTTCTTCCGCGAATTTATTCCATTATCTTTGAAATGAACGAACGCTTCCAGCAGCAGTTTTTGCAGGCGTTTTCGGGAGACTGGGATAAAATCAATTCGATGGCAATCATTGCTTTTAATGAAATTCGGATGGCCAATATGTGCCTGGCGGTGTGCCATGCCGTAAACGGCGTTTCACAACTCCACGGCAGCATCTTGAAGATCAGAACTTTCCGCAATTTTTATGTGATGTATCCTTGGAAATTCGCGGCTTTCACCAACGGTGTGACTCCCAGGCGCTGGCTGGCGACAGCCAATCCTGACTTGTGCAACTTGATTAGCGATTACATTGGCAATCGTTTTTTGCGGGATTATCGTGAACTGGGGCGCCTGAAGCCTTTAGCTCAAGACGTGCGGTTTTTATCGGATTTTGCCATGGTGAAACAGGGCAATAAGCGACGCTTTTCTGATTATATTTATCAAAAACAAGGTGTGATCATCGATGCCGACTCGGTTTTTGATGTTCAGGCGAAAAGATTGCACGAATACAAGCGTCAGCTTTTAAAAGTGCTCCATATTTTGCATCTTTATAATCGCATTACCGGAGGCGCAACTTCTATACTGCCTCGTCCTGTAGCTTTTTTGTTTGCCGCCAAGGCTTCGCCTGTTTATCGAAGGGCCAAAGACATCATCCAACTGATTCATGCGACGGCCGACTTGGTTGCAAGCCATCCCCGAACCAAAGATCTTATGCACGTGGTTTTCCTGGAGAACTACAATGTATCATTGGCCGAGAAGCTGATTCCGGCAGCGGACATCAGCGAACAGATCTCCACTGCAGGATGTGAAGCTTCCGGAACAGGAAATATGAAGTTTATGTTAAACGGCGCCGTGACGCTGGGAACCATGGATGGCGCCAATGTGGAAATTTTCGAGCAGGTGGGACAGGACAATATTTTCATTTTTGGAGCACGCGCCGAAGAGATTGCCCGTATGGAAAATGAAAACACTTATCACCCGAAGCAGTTTTTTGACCGGAATGCGGATATCCGTGGCGCCGTCGCCCGCCTGGTGGACGGTTCGCTTCCCGGCGTGGCAAAAGACCGGTTTCAGGATCTTTACCAGTCCTTGCTTTTCGGAGATTATGACCGGGCCGATAAATACTTTTTGCTTTACGATTTCAATGCATATGAAGAGGCGTTTACAAACGTGCTGACGGCATACTGCGATACTTCCTCCTGGACGAGAAAAGCCGCCGCCAACACGGCAGGCGCCGGATTTTTCAGTGTGGACCGGACGATCGGAGAATATAACCGCAGAATTTGGGGACTTACCCCGATCTAAAAGCAGAAAGGATGGGATCTATGCCGATTAATTACCGAAATGACATGCTGCATGATTCATCACTGGATTTGTTTCGCTATCCCCTGGGGGCATTGAAAGCCGGTCATACCGTGACATTGCGCTTCCGGACAAGGTTGGAAAACGTAAACAGCGTTTATGTGTGCCTATACAGCAGAGAATTTCATGAAAACTATCCGATGCAGCAAACCAACGGCTACTGGCAGGTTCAGCTTGCCGCGCCGACCGTTCCCAATGTCTATTGGTACTATTTTGCGGTGAGTATCGGCGGCAAACTCTGCTATTATGGAGCCAAAGGTCAGCGCACCGGGGGTATCGGCTGTATTTACAGCGAGCGTCCACCGTCCTATCAACTGACCGTTTATGACGAAGGCTTTGAGGTGCCGGCCTGGTTTCAAAAAAGTGTGATGTATCAGATATTTCCTGACCGTTTCCAGCCATGTGAGAATGGGACGGCGCAAAAAGGCCTTGATTATCATCGCTCCAGAGGACGCCGCGTCTACTTTCACGAAAGGTGGAACGAAAAACCGCTTTATTCACCCTTGCCGGGGGAGAAGTCCTATAATCCCTGCGATTATTTTGGAGGCACACTCAAGGGAATCGAATCTTCCCTTGATTATTTACAAGATCTTGGAATTACGATTCTTTATTTAAATCCGATTTTTGAGGCTGCCTCCAATCACCGTTATAATACCGCGGATTACTTCAGTGTGGATCCTGTCCTGGGCAACAAGGCGGATTTTGACGCGCTTTGCAGGGCGGCAAAAGATCGGGGGATCCGCATCATTCTGGATGGCGTGTTTTCCCATACCGGCTCGGACAGTATCTATTTCAACCGGGAATGTGCCTACGAAGGGCAGGGTGCGGCAAATTCTCCGGAATCCCGATTTTATTCATGGTATCGATTCGACGTCTATCCTGAAAGGTATCAATGCTGGTGGGGATTTCAGACGCTTCCCGAGGTGAATGAGCATGAACCGGATTGGCAGCAATTTGTCATTACGGACGAAAACAGCGTGATCCGCCATTGGATCAGAGCAGGCGCAAAGGGGTACCGACTGGATGTGGCTGATGAACTGCCGGATGATGTGCTGGCGATGATCCATGCCGCAGCCCGCCAGGAAGATCCTGAAGCCGTAACCATAGGAGAAGTCTGGGAAGATGCGACCACAAAATACAGTTATGGCGCAAAACGCAATTATGCTCTGGGGGGAATGCTCGATTCCGTTACGAATTATCCACTTCGTTCGGCAATTCTCGGTTTTCTGACGGGCAAAACGGACGCTTACGATCTGAAAAATTTTCTTGTGGATCAGGCGGCCAATTATCCTCGTCCCATGTATTATGCGCTGACCAATCTTCTTTCTTCTCATGATGTGGAAAGGCTGCGGACCGCTTTGAGCGTTCGCATTGAGCCGCACGAGCTTTCCCGTGAACAGCAGGCCGCATTTGTGATCACGGACAGCCAGAATAAAAAGGGCCATTCGCGTCAGCGTCTCGCGGCGGCCTTGCAGTTTGGCCTTCCTGGCGTTCCCTGCGTTTATTACGGCGATGAAAAGGGAATGACCGGATTTCTCGATCCGTTCAACCGTGCGCCTTTTGCGGAAGCACCGTATGATTTGACCCAGCATTACCGCAGGTTGGCTCGCCTGCGCAATGAGGCGGAGGCCATGCAAACCGGCCATGCAGCTTTTTTTGTGCCCGATACAGATTGCATTGGTATCTTGCGTTTTGTGACGGGAGGGGTTGATGCTCTGGGGCGCCCAGCTCAAAACGGCGTCTACTTTGTAGCAGTCAATCGCGCGGAAATTTCACGCTTGGTCGTGTTTGATTTTCTGGCGAAAACTTCTCTGTTTACGGAGGAGCATCAAAACGCCCTGCGTTCGCTATTCAATGGTTTTGCCGTTTGCCGCCTGACCAAAAAACGCTATGCGCTGGTGAACGGTTTGCTGGAAATTCCCATGAAGGGTTTTGGCATTGTGTGGCTGAAAATTGCATGACAAACCGTTCGGAAATTGAAGAACTAAATATCAGGAGATATCCATGTCTTATCAGGAAACGTATTTACAGTGGCTAAACCATGTAAAAGAAAAAGACTTGTTGGACGAACTGATTGCCATTCGGGATCAGAAAGACCAGATCCAGGAACGTTTTCATGGAGATCTGCCCTTTGGCACGGCGGGGCTGCGCGGCATTCTCGGCGCGGGCATTTCTCGTATGAACCGCTATGTGGTAGGCCGCGCCACGCAGGGATTTGCACATTTTCTGCTTTCCTGCGGAAAATCACCATTCGGTATGGTCATTGCTTACGATTCCCGCCGGTATTCCCGGGAATTTGCCATGGAAGCCGCTTGCGTTTTTGCCGCAAACGGCATCCAAGCAAACATCTTTCAGCAAATCACGAGTGTCCCGGAACTGTCCTTTGCGGTAAGGAATCTCCACGCAGAGGGTGGCATTGTGATCACCGCCAGTCACAATCCTCCCCAATATAACGGATACAAGGCTTACGACGCTTTCGGCGGGCAGTTGGGGCCCATAGAGAGTCTGGCCGTGATGTCCTTCATTGAAAAACTGGATCCGTTTGCCGATGTAAAAAGAATCGATTACCGTGAGGGAATTGCCCAAGGATTGATTCGGGAGATCGGCGATGAAGTGGACCAGGCATATTACCGGAGCATCATTGATCTGTGCGGCGTCAAGCCGGCGGACAATTTGAAGGTGGTTTACACACCAATTCACGGCGCTGGATTACGCACGGTCGAAAATATATTTCCCGCTGCGGGAATTTCAAATTTCTTTGTTGTGGAAAAGCAAAAAGAGCCGGATGGTTTTTTTCCGACGGTGAAGTCCCCCAATCCGGAAGATCCGGAGGCGATGAAAATGGCCATCGAACTGGCCGGCCATCTCGGGGCCGACCTCGCCATCGGCACAGATCCGGATGCAGATCGTATGGGCACGGCCGTGCGAAACGCTGATGGGGAGTATGTCATGTTGACCGGTAATCAGGTGGGGTGTTTGCTTGCTGACTATCTACTGGCTAGTCGCCGCACATCTGGCAGGCTTTGTTCAACGGATTATCTGATCAAGTCGTTTGTTTCCACCAGCATGGCAGATGCCTTGGCCCGGCACTATGGAATTCAATGCTATACTGTATTGACGGGTTTTCGTTTTATCGCTGAATGCATTCGAAACCGGGAGCAAACGGGTGCTGAATTTGTCTTCGGATTTGAGGAAAGTTTCGGATTTTTGGCCGGATCCTTTGTACGCGATAAAGATGGTGCCATGGCCGCACTGCTTTTGTGCAAGGCTGCACAGCATTACAAAAACCGGGGGCAAAACCTACTGGAAGCGCTGGAAACTCTCTATCAGACCCATGGCTATTACCTGGAGAGCGTAAAAAATATCGCATTTGCCGGTTTGGATGGTATGGAAAAAATGCTGGAGGTGATGACCCGCCTCAGAAAGCATCCGATTCGTTTTGTGGACGGTTTGCCCGTGCTTTCTATTGAAGATTATCTTTCGCGTCTTCGCACGGACGAAAGCGGTCGAACCACCGGCATTGAATTGCCGGCCACAAATGCTCTGAAACTGATTCTGGAAGACTCTGCCTGGATTTGCATTCGTCCATCGGGCACGGAACCGAAGATGAAAATATATTACGCGGCGAGAGCGGCCACCAGAAAAGACGCCGGAGAAAAGCTTCAACGCCTTCAGAATGGTTTTGATCCGATTCAATAGATCACCGGATGGCCATACATGATATCCTGACCCATCATCTCCGGTGTGACCAGTACGACTCCTTCTTCACTGATGTGATAATGCTGCGCATCATGATCGGAATTCTCGCCGATGACGGTATTATCAGGAATAAACGTATTTTTATCGATGATGGCATGGGAAATCCGGCAGTTTGCACCGATATAAACATTGGGAAGCACGACACTGTCGCGAACGGTGCTGTAAGTTTCGATGCGGGTTCCATAATAGATAACAGAATGCTCGACATGGGCGCCGGAAATGATGCAGCCGTCGCCGACAAGGGAATTGATGGCTTCGCCGCGTTTTCCTGGATATTCAAAAACAAACTTGGCCGGAGGAAGCTGAGGCTGGTATGTCCAGATGGGCCATCTTTGGTTGTACAGGTTTAATTCCGGTTTCACGGAGCAAAGCTCCATATTCGCTTTAAAATAGGCATCTACCGTTCCAACGTCTCGCCAATAGGCCATTTCGCCTTGCTCATCGCGGTACGGATATGCCATCGCCACACTATTGTGGATGGCACGGGGGATGATATTTTTGCCGAAATCATGAGAAGAGCTTTCGTCTTCTGCGTCCTGGTTCAACGCATCATACAGGAAGCGGGTGGAAAAGACATAAATGCCCATGGAAGCCAGGGCCTTGTCCGGTTTGCCGGGAATGGAATCCGGCTGATCCGGCTTTTCCGTAAAATGAAGGATTCGCAGGTTTTCGTCAACCGACATGACGCCGAAATCCCGCGCTTCAAATCGCGGCACTTCAATACAGGCCACCGTCATGTCCGAACGGGAAACCGCGTGTTGTAAAAGCATTTTTGAATAATCCATGGTATAGATGTGGTCACCGCCCAGCACCAAAACATAGTCCGGTGCATGACGGTGGATGATGTCGATATTCTGATAGAGCGCGTCCGCCGTTCCGCGGTACCACTCTTTCCCCATGCGCTGCTGAGCCGGGATGATTTCAACAAATTCTCCTATTTCGGCGCGCATGAAATTCCAGGCTTGCTGTAAATGGCGGATCAGCGAGTGAGCTTTGTACTGGGTCAACACCCCGATCCGGCGCAAACCGGAGTTAACGCAATTGGAGAGAGGAAAATCGATCATCCGGTACTTGCCACCAAAAGGAACAGCCGGTTTGGCACGCCATTTGGTCAGTTCTCCCAAACGGGAGCCTTCTCCACCGGCCAGAATCAATACCAGAGTATGTCTAGTGATTTCCGTGGCGATCTTGGTTTCCACATACCCATAATAATTCTGTCTCATGGACGAATCTTCTGTTTCGATACTCATCATATTTTCTCCAGATGAAAAATGGACGGCGATGCCTGTTCCTGACAAGAACTACAAATTGTACTTTTCCTTGATTTCCTTTTCGGCGGCAAACCAGTCGGCGATTTCATCTCCCGGAAGGTCCGCTTTCAGCCTTTCTTCGTAAATCACGTACGCTTTTTTTTGCACTTCCACGAGAAAATCCTGTAGATCGGGTTTTTGAATCGCTTGCGTGGATGTTTCTGTTTTTGCGGATGAAACTGCTTTTTTTACAGTAGTTGGGTTTTTTTTCACCACGCTTCGTTTTACGCTATCTTTTTTTACCGGCATAATGGCCTCCCTGAATTGATAATGTTCTTTGATACTTAATTGTGCACTATAAAAGGTAAGCCGTCAAGAAAAAAGCCTATAATGATTTATAGTTTGCCAAAAAAACCAACATCGGAAATTCTCATCATTTTGACGGTAAATACCATGCTGTCGGAATATTTTTATGCTTTTTTTTCGGATTATGTTAAGAAATTGTCCGCTTATGCTTGGATATTGACAAACGGGGGAGATGAAATGGAAAACAAGCTCTATATTTCGAGCCCGATTAACGCCATCCTTGAGGGATTTCATCGGGATGACATCACCATTGGCAGTCTCCGGGAAAAAGGAGATTTTGGTATTGGCACGTTCAATCATCTTGACGGGGAAATGATTGCAATGGATGGATCATTCATGCGTCTGGACTTTGACGGGAATGCCCGCCCGGCGGAAAGCGATTGGAAAACACCGTATGCCGTAATGTGTCATTTCAAGCCTACTCTGACGGAAAGGATTGATGCTCTGATGGACTTCGGGAAATTTAGCGAATACCTGAAGCGAATGCTTCCGTCAGACAACATGTTTTATGCCATTTGCATGACTGGAAAGTTTCATTCCGTTGATACACGTTCCGTGCCAAAAACAGAAAAGAATCTGCCTCTGGCCGAAGTTACCCCTCATCAAAAAGTCCGACATTTTAAAAATATTGAAGGTAGGCTTGTCGGTTTTTATACCCCTCCTTTTGTTCCTTCCGTAAGTGTGCCCGGATATCATTTTCACTTTATCAACAGTGATTTTTCAGAGGGAGGGCACTTGCTGAGTTGTGCTCCGGAAAGTCTGGAGATTCGGATGCAGGTCTTTTTCAGCCTGGAACTGACTTTACCAAAAACGCTGGATTATCTGACCGCTTCTTTTGTTCGCGATGCAAGACGAGATCTGGAAAAAGCCGAACGTTGAACCAGACAGCTCAGGATGCCATTTGATGTTGCAAGGCAGCAAAAAGATTTAGGTTTATCCCGATAGAAAGTTACAAGAAAATATTGACTAATAAAATGGAATGGTATAGGGAACCCGAGTGTAACAAAGCAAGTCGAATATAATGGTGCAGTTAACATCCATTGTAAAATAACCCAAGTTTAAGGAGGATTTTTGTATGGCAAGTTTGTGGATTGATTTAAGGGATATTAAATTCCAGCTGTTTGAGGTCTTCAAAATGTCGGAAGCATTGCTGGGAAAAGGACGTTATGCGGATTATGACGCTGATACCTGCAATATGGTTCTGGATCAGGCGGCAAAATTCGCGGAGTCGGAAATTGCTCCCACCTATCCTGATGAAGTGCACCGCAAGCCGGTCGAAGCAACCTGGAAAGACGGCAAAGTGACAACTCCGGAATCCTATAAAAGATTGTGGAAACTGTATTGCGAAGGCGGCTACATGGCGACGGCGGACAATCCTGAAGTCGGCGGCCAGGGATTTCCTGCGGTGGTTGCGGCAGCAGTAGCAAACATGTTCCTGTCCTGCAACCAGGCGTTTATTATGTATCCCGGTCTTTCCCACGGAGCGGCGCGTCTGATGGAAGATTATTTCCAGCATCCCCTGCGCAACATCCTTCTGGAAAAAATGTACACGGGCGAATGGGCCGGCACGATGTGCCTGACCGAACCGTCCGCAGGTTCCGACGTTGGTCTTTTGAAGACGACCGCCAAGAAAAATGAAGACGGAACTTACTCCATCGTGGGCACCAAGAGCTTCATTTCGGCTGGCGACCATGATCTGACCCCGAACATTATTCACCCCGTTCTGGCCAGAATCGAAGGGGATCCTGCCGGAACCAAAGGCATTTCCATCTTCATGGTTCCCAAGTTCCGTTTCAATGAGCAGGGCGAAATTGGTGAATATAATGATGTACAGTGTGGCGGTATCGAAAGCAAAATGGGTATCCATGGCAACGCAACCTGTACACTGAACTTCGGCACGGATGGAAAGTGCATCGGTTATCTGATGGGTGAGGAGCGCCAGGGTATGCCGATCATGTTCCACATGATGAACGAAGAACGTCAGGGTGTCGGCATGATGGGGGCCTCTCTTGCGGGCGCCGCTTATCTCCATGCTCTTGATTACTCAAAACAGAGAATCCAGGGTGCGAACATTATTGAAATGGCCATGAAGGTTGAAAACCCCAAGGCGGTTAACATTATCCAGCATCCGGATGTGCGCAGAATGCTGCTGAAAATGAAATCCATGACGGAAGGTATGCGCGCTCTGGCATTCCTCTGTTATTTCGCCATGGATATGGAATTCAATGCCATGTTGGCCAACGATGAAGCACAGAAAGAATACTGGCACGGCATGATTGAAATTCTCACTCCGTTGGTCAAAGCCTACAACACGGACGCGGGCATGGCTGTTTGCAGCGATGCAGTCCAGACTTACGGTGGGTATGGTTATTGCCGTGAATATCCGGTTGAGCAGATGATGAGAGACCAGAAAATCAATTGTATTTATGAAGGCACCAACGGCATTCAGGCCATGGACCTCTTGGGCCGCAAGCTTGGTATGAAGAAAGGCCTGTATTTTATGAATTTATTGGGCATGACGCAGGAAGCTATTGCCGAAGCCAAGCAGAACGAGCAATTGAAAGCGGAAGCAGAAATTGTGGAAAACGCATTGAACAAGTGCGCGGAAACGTCGATGGCCTTCGCAAAAATGATCAGGGTTACACCCTACGTGCCGCTGATTGGCGCATGTGATTTCCTGAACTGTCTGTCCGAAGCCGTTGTGGGCTGGCTGCATATCCGCATGGCCAATGCTGCTGTCAAAGGTATGGCCAACGCCGCCGGCGATATCGACAAGGCTTTCTATTCAGGAAAGATCCAGGGTGCTAAATTCTACATCAACCGTATTACGGATCTGGTGCCGGCCAAACTGGAAAATCTGAAGAAGGATGAGCAGAGCGCGATGAACATCAGCGAAGATGCTTTTGCCGTTTAAGAGGTATTCAAATCTCGCCTGAGTGGAGAATGCGGCAAGTATTTTCTACTCAGGCAAGCATTATTCTCCAAAAGGTTTGCGGGTAAAGATTTTCTTGACCTGCAAACCTTTTTTATTGTAAGCAACCTCCACATTAAAAGAATTATCATGCTGTTCGTTAAGGTCTGAACCTTTTTGTCTTCAGGCAAAGGAGTTTTCGTGGCCTTGCGAATAAATCAATCATGAAGAGGGAGGAAGAAGCATCATGGCTTACCGGACAGACACGTTATGTGGAATATTTCATAACCAGGCGCTACGCTATGGAGATCAGAATGAGTTTCTCCGAGGAAAATTTGATCAGAGCGGCAATCCCAGCGAGACATGGCATTCCAGAACATGGAAAGAAGCGAGGGACGAATCCATCGCGTTGGCCAAAGGACTCATGGTTCTCGGCTTGAAAAAAGGCGACAGAGCCGCGATTTTCTCCGCCAGCCGGCCACGATGGATTATTGCCGATCAGGCCATCCAAGCTTGTGGAGCGGTTGGTGTTCCTCTTTATCCCACGGTTACACTGGAAGAGCTGGAATATATGACAGCCGACAGTGGATCCAGAATGATCATCGCTTCCACGCAGGACAGAGCCGAAATGGCCATGAAGGTCAAGTCGCAAGGCGTAAAACTGGACGCCGTTATTACAATGTGCTCCTGGAAGGGTGTAAAACCGGAGTCGGTTTATACCTTTGAGGATGTCATCGCTTTGGGAAAGACCAAAGTCTCTGACCAGGATGTGGAGAAATCTCTTAACACTGTTCTTCCCGAAGATGTTGCCTCTATCATCTATACGTCGGGAACCACCGGCAAACAGAAAGGGGCTGTTCTGACTCAGAAAAACTGGGTGTCCAATCTTCATCAGGCCTCCAATTCCACGCTGATTCGCCGTCAAAGAGAGATGGGCACCCTTCATCCGACATTCCTGGTTCATTTGCCACTTTGCCATGTTTTTGGCAGAACCAGTGATTACCATGTCGGAGCCCTGCAGCAGGGCGGCATTCTGGTTTTTGCCGAAAGCTTTGAAAAAATTGCGCAAAACATGCTGGAAGTCAAACCGAATGTTCTGGTCAGCATTCCCCGCCTCTGGGAAAAAATCTATGACACTACTCGATCCGTCATTTCCCGGCAGAACCAAAACACACAAGCCATATTTCACTGGGCCATGAAACTCGGGGAAAAGTACTGTCAGGCCATGGAAAACGCAACCAGAATGAACCAAGCAGATTTGCTTCAGTTTGCAGCGGCAAATGTTCTGGTGTTTAATAAAATCCGTAAAACGGCCGGTTTGGATCGGGTCGTTCTCGGCATATCCGGCGGAGGAAAGCTTTCCAAGGAAGTCTGTGTTTTTATCCGGTCTCTTGGCATTCAGCTCAGCGAAGGCTACGGATTGACGGAAACATCGCCCGTCATCAATTTCAAC
>DAOLNX010000086.1:0-4879 GCA_035416785.1 Smithellaceae bacterium
CACGAACACCATTAAAAAGATTACTTACGGAGAGCTTCTGGATTCGGTTTCCAGATTTGCAGGCGTACTGACCGGCTTGGGTGTCACAAAGGGCGACACCGTCATCGTCTATATGCCGATGATTCCGGAAGCGATGATGGCCATGCTGGCCTGCGCACGAATTGGCGCGGTCCATTCCGTTGTTTTTGGAGGTTTCGCTCCCAATGAACTGGCCATCCGCATTGACGACGCCAAGCCGAAAGTCATTATTTCCGCCTCCTGCGGCATTGAAGGGAAAAAAGTCCTTGCCTACAAGCCGCTTCTGGACGAAGCCATTAAAATTGCTTCACATAAACCGGAAAAATGCGTCATCTTTTCGCGTCCCCAGGTAAAAGCCGAGCTTCAGGCGGGACGAGATGAAGATTGGGAAAATCTGATGAAAGATGCAAAGCCGGTTCCCTGTGTCACTGTATCCGCAACAGATCCTCTTTACATTCTCTATACTTCGGGAACTACTGGAAAGCCGAAAGGCGTCATGCGCGATAACGGCGGCCATGCCGTCGCCCTGAAGTGGTCAATGAAACACATCTATGACGTGAAACCCGGCGAAGTCTTCTGGGCCGCATCGGACGTCGGCTGGGTAGTGGGGCATTCCTACATCGTTTACGCGCCGCTTCTGCATGGCTGCACCACAATTATGTACGAGGGAAAACCTGTGGGAACGCCTGATCCCGGCGCTTTCTGGAGAGTCATTTCTCAGCACGGCGTCTCCGTTCTGTTTACTGCGCCCACGGCCTTCCGTGCCATCAAAAAGGAAGACCCCAACGGCGATTATCTCAAAAAATACGACATTGCTTGTCTCCGATACCTCTTTTTGGCCGGCGAACGGCTTGATCCCGACACGTACACCTGGGCCAGTGACATGTTGAAGATTCCCGTGGTTGATCACTGGTGGCAAACAGAAACCGGATGGCCGATTGCCGCAAACTGCATGGGTATCGAGCCTTTCCCGATCAAGGCTGGATCGCCCACCAAGCCGGTTCCAGGCTATAATGTTCAGATTCAGGACATGGACGGCAAAACGCTGCCCAACGGTGAGGAAGGAGCTGTCGTCATCAAATTGCCACTGCCTCCCGGATGCCTGCCTACGCTTTGGAAAGACGATAAACGCTATCTGGAATATGTTTCGGAAAGACCCGGTTATTACGTAACGGGCGATGGCGGCCGCTTTGATTTGGACGGCTACGTCTATATCATGGGACGCATTGATGACGTGATTAATGTGGCGGGCCACCGGCTTTCGACGGGCGCAATGGAAGAAATCGTTTCTAAACACAAAGACGTTGCGGAATGCGCAGTATTGGGTGCGGACGATCAGCTCAAAGGACAGGTGCCGGTAGGTTTTGTTGTTTTAAAAGCCGGTGTGGAACGCAAGCCAGAGGAAATCGTTGCGGAATTGGTGAAAATGGTACGCTCCGAGCTTGGCGCCCTGGCCTGTTTCAAAGAAGCAGCCATTGTCAAGGCGCTTCCCAAAACTCGTTCGGGAAAAATTCTGCGCAGCACCATGCGCAAAATCGTGGATGGAAAGGCGTATGTCGTTCCTTCCACTATCGATGATCCGTCCGTTTTGCCGGTCATTGAAGAATCGGCAAAAACCATCGGTTACGGCAAGAAATAGGCGGATATATGATTTCAAAAATACTGATTGCATCGGATGGTTCAAAAACATCCCAAAAAGCCATTAAATACGCAATAGACCTTGCCAAAGAAGTCCATGCGTCCATTATTGCTTTGAGCGTTATTGATAAGCGCATGCTCCTGGAAAAGAACTTGTCCGCATCGAAACATCTTATGGAAAATGAGGAATCCATCGTGTCCTACATGCGCAAGACTGCAGAAAATCATTTAGAGGAAATTAAGAGTTTGTGCGAAAAGAACGAAGTGCCCGTGAAGACCGTCACAAGGGTTGGATACCCGGTGGAGGAAATCGTCAAACAGGCATCCAAAGCTAAAGCGGATCTTTTAATCATGGGAGCCAGAGGAATGAGCCCTTTGTCTGTCCAGGCACTGGGCAGCGTATCCTATGGCATTATCAACTACAACAGCAATATCCCTGTCCTGATCGTCAGAGGGTAAAAATTTTCTTGGAAAGGTTTGGAACCGCCTATGGCGCAGAAAAAAACGAATACCAGATTCAGAATCGGGAATGCCTTGCTCAAGGAAGGATTGATCAACGAAAAACAACTGGAGTTGGCCCTTTCTTATCAGGAAATGGAAAGAAAACGAATGAAAGGAAGGGAAATTGCGCCTTTGGGAGAGGTAATCGTTCATCTTTTCAATATTTCCCTGGACAAAATTGAAGAAGTGTTTTTCCGGGAGTATCTCATCCATGTCATTCGAGATGCGCTTCTTGATCTGATCCTACGGGATCGGCTCTGCACAAAAGATGGAATGGATTTTGAAGCAATTCTAGACGATATCCACATCCGGCTGATCAGTTACCAGAGACTTAAGGCGGAATCGGTTTTTTTAAAAGAAGAGGAAGGACGCATTATTTTTGACTACTCTGAATGCTGGGATTACAAAATTCAGGGCTCAACAGAAGCAACCATTCAAGCCAAAGATGGTCAGACGATAAAATCTCCAGTTAATTTCATTTACATTATCAATAAAAAAATTATGGCCCTGGCGGGAGATCTCGGAACCATGAGACTCCGAGGAAAACTCAAAAAAATGTATCTGAAATTCCAGGAGGACACTTCGGGCTAAAGGATCGTTTTCAAGAAACAGCGGCGTGTTGTCCGGAAAAAACGCCGCTGTTTCTTGAGTTTGGACGCGGCTCATGGGCACGGCTATTTGATCATTTGGGCCAGACGTTCCCAGCGCACGCTTTTTTCTTCGGAATTCCATGACCAATAGAGGATGAAAGCCTTCCCCTGAACATCTTTCAAATCGACAAACCCCCAGAAGCGGCTATCCAAACTGTGGTCTCGGTTGTCTCCCATGACAAAAAGAGAATTCGGAGGAACAACAATCGGACCGAAATTATCACGCGGCTGCACTTCCGCCGGATAAACCGAATCATCGCTATAAACGCCATACGGATCATCCCAAGGCTGGTCATTGAGAATCAGCTTTTTGTTTCTCATTTCAATTTTGTCGCCTGCGACACCGATAACACGCTTGATAAAATCTTTTGACCTGTCCTGCGGATAAATAAAAACGACAACGTCGCCTCTTTCGGGATCTTTCACAGGAATAATCGTTTTCCGAAAATAGGGTATTTTTACCCCGTAAATAAATTTATTCACAAAAAGATGATCTCCGATCAGCAGAGTTGGAATCATGGATCCGGAGGGAATTTTAAACGCCTGTACCACAAACGAGATGATGAAGGCGGCAATAATCAAAGCGGTGAGCACTGCTTCGACAAATTCACGAATTTTTGACGATACGTTTTGGGAAAAAGTTTTTTCTTCTTGTTTAGACATGTTCTTTCTTTCAATCTTTCATACGATAGTTAAATGAAGCGATAATATGCAGTCGGGACAGATCATATTGTCGGGGAAGCGGCTGAAAAGGCGCGGCATCCTGAATCACATCAAGCGTTCCGGAATCAAGGCATGCAAAACCGGAAGAATTGATCAAGGCGGTTTGCGACAATGAGCCATTTGCGTCAATGGATATTTTGACCACAACCACTCCTTCCTGATTATTTTTATACGCTCCAGCCGGATATTGCCAGATGCGAAGAATCTTTTTTTTCACATCCGCCAGATAAGCCGCGTATTTAGCATCGGATGATCCAATATGGACCGTTTCTTCCCTGCCTCCCGCCGGCGGAGGCGTCTGCATGGTTTCCGGCATTTTTCCCGGCGCCGGCTTGTCCAATTTTTGCGGTTCAAGGATCGGTTTGGGCCAGGCATTGGCAATCTGGACCGTAAAAATTTCCGCGGGTCTCAAGCTTTCGCGCATGTCCACCATGCTGCCGACGGCAATCAGCGCGGCATGCCCGATTAGAGAAATGACAACCGGCCAAAGGAATATTTTTTTTGAATCCATCATAACCATAACCATTGCGGATCATATACGGCATTTGCCTCAAAATCAACAATATGATAGCGAAAATATCAAGGTGAAATCCAATGCAAAAAGATGAAGATTATATGCAAATGGCTCTTGAAGAGGCAAACAAGGCATTCCGGCAAGATGAAGTTCCGGTGGGAGCGGTGATAACCACAGAAGACGGCATTCTGGCACGTGCGCACAACTCCCCGATTTCACTGTCTGATCCCTCCGCCCATGCAGAAATCCTGGCCATCCGGCGCGCATGTGAAAAAACCGGCAATTACCGCCTGAGTCATGCAACCCTCTACGTCACACTGGAACCCTGCCTAATGTGCGCGGGAGCAATTCTTCAGGCAAGACTCAAAAGAGTGGTTTTCGGCACACGTGATCCGAAAGCCGGGGCAGTAGTTTCTCTCTACCAAATTTTAAGCGATCATCGTTTAAATCATGAAGTGAATGTAACAGAAGGCGTTTTTTATGAAGCATGCAGCGAAATTTTGAGTAGATTTTTTCAGGAAAAGAGGATAAAGGCAAGCCCCAGGAACGTGGTACGGAGAGATGTCTGAGAGGCCGAAGGAGCACGACTGGAAATCGTGTGTACGCTCACAAAAGTGTACCGCGGGTTCGAATCCCGCTCTCTCCGCCAGTTTGATAAGCCATGTAAGAAAATTTGCGGAATTGGCGGGCAATGCGCGGTACATACAGGGCATTGCCCGCTCTCTTTACCAGATTGATCAAGAATAAACTCTTACAGGCACAGGAGTCCCACGGCATCATGCGGAGAGTTACCGAAGTGGTCGTAACGGGATCGACTCGAAATCGATTTAGGGGC
>DAOLNX010000086.1:4889-13517 GCA_035416785.1 Smithellaceae bacterium
ACCCCGTCAGGTCCGGAAGGAAGCAGCGGCAGCAAATCCCGTCGTGTGTTGCGGTAAACCCGGCCGCCTGTATTAAGATGCCAAGGTTTGCAAAACCTTAAACAAGAGGTTTTTTTGGAATATCTGGTTTTAGCCCGAAAATTTCGTCCACAAAAATTTGACGAGGTAGCAGGCCAGGAGCCTGTGGTGCGCACTTTGGTGAACGCCATCGCCCAAGGCCGCATCGGCCATGCTTTCCTTTTTTCAGGCCCGCGTGGCGTGGGAAAGACTTCCGTCGCCCGAATATTAGCCAAATCCCTCAACTGTGAAAAAGGACCGACGGGAACTCCTTGCAATCTCTGTTCAAACTGCAAAGAAATAACCGAAGGAATTTCAATGGATGTGCGCGAAATTGACGGCGCGTCCAATCGCGGTATTGATGAAATCCGTGAGCTTCGGGAAAATGTCAAATTTGCACCCGCTACATCCAAATATAAAATCTATATTATCGATGAAGTCCACATGCTGACGCGAGAGGCGTTCAACGCACTCCTCAAAACGTTGGAAGAGCCTCCCGGCCATGTTGTCTTTATCTTTGCAACCACCGAAAATCATAAGGTTCCGGCTACAATTCTGTCTCGCTGCCAGTGCTATGATTTTCGCCGCATTTCTCTTGGAGAGATCACCAACAATCTGGGAAAAGTCGCCGTAGCGGAAGGGATCACCATCAGCGACACAGCTCTTTCCTGGATTGCCGAAGCGGGAGACGGCAGCATGCGCGATTCGCAAAGCATATTTGATCAGGTGATTGCCTATGCCGGCATGAACATTTCCGATGAGGATGTGGAAGATATTCTGGGCCTGGCCGACCGCAAATACCTGTTTCGCATTTCCGAGGCCGTTTTTACACGCAGCGCAGGCACTTGCCTGATGATTCTGGAAGAAGCCTATCTGGCAGGGCTGGACATGAAGCACTTTTATTCGATGCTGCTGAAACATTTTCGTAATTTGCTTTTGGCTAAAATTGCCGAGGATGGAAGCGCATCATTTGACATTGCTCCGGAACAGATGGAAAAGCTGAAAACCCAAGCAAAAGCAGTATCCCGCGAAACCCTTCAGCGTTATCTGGATATCCTGCTCAACGAGGCGGACAGCCTGCGCCGAAGCCAGGAAGTCCGGATGAAAATCGAAACGATCCTTGTTCGGATGGCTTACCTGGAACCGGTTTTGCCAGTCGGGGATATTTTGGCTGCACTGGAAATCCTGGAGAAAAAACTTCAAAACGACATGCCGATGGCGTTCATCGCAGCCGATGGCGCACTTGCCGTAGAAGAGAATCGTCTGTCAAGCTTACGGCCGGGTGTCGCTTCGGGAGAACCAGCGACTGCCTCGCCAGCCTCGGCACCAGCAAAACAGATTGCAAGGCCTGCGTCGGGCGAAGACCTGAAAATATTTATCAAAAGAGAAAATCCGCCGCTGGGAGCAAAAATGAACGCGGCTGAAATCCTCTCTCTGGAAAACGGTTGCTTGACACTTGGTTTTCCAGAGGGCTATATTTTTCTCGACAACCTGATGGAAAAATCGCAAAAAGACGAACTGACCCGAATTGCCGAACTTTATTATTCACAGAAGGTTTCCTTGAAGTTTCAAACGCTGGCAGCGCTAAAAACCGTCGGCAATGGAGTCCTTGCAAGCGAAAATCGAGGGAGCAGCTTAAGTGAAATCAAACATGAAGCAATGAGTTCGCCTTTGGTTCAAAAAGTGCTGGACGCGTTTGAAGGCGCGGAACTGGTTGAAATAAAACCTATGAATGATAAAAAACAGGGAGGATCACATTGTGCATAACATCGGCAATATCATGAAACAAGCAAAAAAAATGCAGGAAAAAATGGCCCGGCTTCAGCAGGAGCTGGAAACCAAAACCATCGAAACACAGTCCGGAGGCGGAATGGTCCGTGTGACGGTCAATGGAAAGTATGAAGTCGTTTCTCTGAAAATTGAGAAGGATGTTGTGAATCCGGAAGATATCGAAATGCTTCAGGATCTTATCGTCGCAGCGGTCAATGAAGGGATCCGCAAGTCGCAGGAAATGGCTCATTCAGAAATGGGCAAGATCACCGGCGGACTGTCCATTCCCGGTATGGGAATGATGTAAGGCGGCCCATGAAATCCTATGCGGAACCTATCAAACGCCTGATTGCGGAACTGGCCAAGCTACCGGGAATCGGGGAAAAAACAGCGGCTCGTCTGGCCAATTACATTTTACGAGCAACTCCCGAAGACGTGGAAAAACTGGCGGAAAGTCTGGTAGAAGTAAAAAGAAGAATCCGTCTGTGCCGGATTTGCCTCAATCCGACAGAAGAGGAAATTTGTCACATCTGCGGCAATCCAGCACGGGAGCGCCATGTCATTTGTGTGGTGGAAGAGCCGGACGCCCTGGCGGCCATCGAGGAAAGTGGCGTTTTTCATGGAACTTATCACGTTTTGCACGGTGCCCTCGCCCCGCTCGACGGCATTGGACCTGAAAATCTTCGTTTGGAAGAACTGCAAAAAAGAGTCAGCGAAGGTCAGATTCAGGAATTAATTCTGGCGACTAACCCCAATGTGCATGGCGAAGCCACTGCCCTGCTCATTACCCGAATGTTTAAGGAAAGCGGCATAAAAATTTCACGCATTGCTATGGGTGTCCCCATGGGCGGCGACCTGAAATACGTCGATAAGATGACCATTTCCAAGTCATTGGAATTTCGGCGTGGTATGTGACATGACATTTCAAAATTTTCAGAGAAACACTGAAATATCAACCAAAACGAAACTGCGGCGGATTTCGGGAGCAAGAATCACCAAAGCGGTCAGGAACCTTTTTATCGAAGCCAATACCGACTTGAAACCGGATGTGGTCAATGCCCTCCAAGAAGCCATGAACACAGAGGAATCCGTTCTCGGCAGACAAGCGCTGGAAACCATTATTAAAAATTGCGAGATAGCTCGCCAGGAACAAATGCCGATCTGCCAGGATACAGGCTTGGCGGTCCTATTTATCGAGATCGGGCAGGACGTCCGCATTGTCAGTGGCCATCTCAAAAACGCGGTCGAAGATGGCGTACGGCAAGCCTACGAGGACGGGTATTTACGAAAATCGGTCTGTGATCCGCTGACTAGGGCCAACACCAAAGACAACACGCCCGCCGTCATCCATCTGAATATTGTTCCCGGAAATCAGCTGAAAATTATTGCCATGCCCAAGGGCGGCGGCAGCGAAAATATGAGTCAGGCCAGGATGTTGGTACCGGCGGCGGGTATCGACGGCATCAAGGCTTTTGTTCTGGAAGCAGTGGAAAAAGCCGGTGCCAATCCCTGCCCGCCGATCATCGTGGGAGTGGGCATTGGCGGTTCCCTGGAGCAAGCCTGCATTCTGGCTAAAAAAGCCCTTTTACGGCCGGTGGGACTGAGTCATCCCTCCGATGGACGTCTGGCGCAAATGGAACAGGAACTTCTCCAGCGTATTAACGACCTGGGCATCGGTCCGGCGGGTCTTGGCGGCCGCGTGACAGCCCTGGCCGTGGCCGCGGAAATGATGCCCTGCCACATCGCCTCCCTGCCGGTCGCGGTGAATATCCAGTGTCATGTAGCCCGGCATGCGGAAATCATCATGTAGCCCAGGAAGCACGGTAGAATCCGTTCTTCCTGGAAATACAAACGTCATGCGCGCCTTCAGTTGCAAAGGCACGATAGGTTTTAAAACCTATACAAAATTTAAGGAAATCTGAATGATCGAGGCAAAAAGAATCCAGACCCCTTTAACGGCTGAAATTTGCTCATTACTATCGGCGGGCGATATGGTTCTTTTAAGCGGTGAAGTCTATACGGCTCGGGACGCGGCGCACCGCCGGATGTTTGAAGCTTTAGGCAAAGGCCTCCCCCTGCCGGTTGATTTAGCGACGGCGACAATTTTTTATGCCGCTCCTTCCCCCACCCCTCCCGGAAAGGTCATCGGATCCATCGGCCCGACAACCAGTTACCGGATGGACGCGTTTACACCGAAAATGATTGAACATGGACTGAAAGGAATGATTGGCAAAGGCGGCCGTTCACCGGAAGTTTTAGAGGCCATCCGGAAATACAAGGCCGTATATTTCGGGGCCATTGGAGGAATTGCCGCACTGACAGCACGATGCGTAAAAAAAGTGGAAATGGTCGCCTATGAGGATCTTGGACCGGAAGCCATCCGGAAACTCTCCATCGTTGATTTTCCCGTTGTCGTTGTCAATGACGTTTTAGGAAAGGATCTATATCTTTCCGAACAGAAAAAGTGGCGTATCATGAGGTAATTCAGAATTTCATGAAAAGAGCGCATAAAATTAAATATTGACTCAAATATCCAACTATATTATGAGGAACGCTCATTTTGGAGTTTGAATAAGGAGACTTAGACAGATGATAGAAGTCAGATGGCATGGCCGGGGCGGCCAGGGAGCGGTAACATCGGTGGAATTGCTTGCGGTTTCGGCGATTGCGGCGGGAAAATTTGCGCAAGGCTTTCCCAGTTTCGGTCCGGAAAGAAGAGGAGCACCCGTTGCGGCGTTTACCCGTATAGACGACAAAAAAATTAATGTACGTTCTGGTATTTATGAACCCGATGTCGTTCTGGTTCTTGACTCCAGTCTGATCGGTCTGGTCAATGTGACCGATGGATTAAAAGCAAATGGAAAATTAATCGTCAATACACCGAAAACCCCTGAAGATATTCGCAAGGAATTAAAATTCAACGGCACAGTCGCCACGGTCGACGGGACGGGCATCGCACGTAAGGAAATGGGGGTTCCCATTGCCAACACGACCATGATCGGCGCACTTTTAAAAGTCATCGGCATCATGGAGCTTGATGCGATGAACGACGCGATTCACCATCGCTTCGGCAGAATTGCCCAGAAAAATCTCAACGCGATGAAACGGGCTTACGACGAAATTAAAATTCTCAATTAAGAGGTAAGTATGGCATTGAAATCATGGAGGGAACTCCCCATCGGCTGTGTAGTATCCGAGCCGGGCAGCGCCAGTGAGTATCACACAGGAAGCTGGCGGTCGCAAAGGCCCATTTGGGACAACGCAAAATGCATCAAATGCGGCATTTGTTACGTTTTTTGTCCCGAAGGATGCGTCCAGCAAAGTGAAGACGGTTTTTTTACAGCAAACTTGGATTATTGCAAGGGATGCGGCATCTGCGCGCACGAGTGCTGGCCCCGCGCAATAAAGATGGTCGAGGAGGGATAACATGGGCAAACGCATAGGTATGGAAGTAGCAGTTGCCGTTGCGGAGGCGGTTGCCCTTTGCAACATCGATATGGCGGCCGTTTATCCTATTACACCTCAGTCACATATCGCGGAACATCTATCGGATCTGGTTGCCGACGGCCATATTGATTGTGAATTCGTGACAGTCGAATCCGAACATTCAGCCATGAGTGCGGTGATCGGCGCATCCGGCACAGGAGCCCGCTCTTACACGGCAACCAGTTCGCAAGGTTTGATGCTGATGCACGAATTGCTGCCCATCGCATCGGCGATGCGCCTGCCGATCGTCATGGGAATTGCCAACCGCGCAGTTTCTGGTCCGCTGAATATTTTAAACGATCACTCCGACATTATGCCGCAGCGTGATGCCGGCTGGATCGCCATTTTTGTAGAAAACGCCCAAGAAGCGATTGACCTGTCCATTGCGGCCTTCAAAATTGCCGAGCATAAGGACGTCATGCTGCCAGTGTCCATCAATATCGACGGCTTCCAGCTCACCCACATGGTGGAACCATTTGAAATGCCCACACAAGAAGAAGTAAATGAATTTCTGCCTCCCTTTGTACCGCATGCTACGCTGCATCCAGCCAAACCGGTCACCATGGGTGCTTTCGCCATGTCGGACTATTTCACAGAAATTATGAAGGCCAAGGATGAAGCGGTTAAGGCATCCAAAAAGGTTGTCCAGGAAGTTTTTGATGAATGGGGCAAGAAATTTGGCCGTCCCTACAAACTGGTGGAAACCTTTCTGGCGGAAGACGCAGACATTTTGATGCTGACCATGGGTTCCATGGGTGAAACAGCAAAAATTGCGATTGAAGAACTACGGTCCAAGGGAGTGAAAGTAGGTCTGGTAAAACTTAGACTCTGGCGGCCTTTCCCGTTTGAAGAGCTCAAAGCCATCATCCGAAACGCGAAGAAACTGATCATCACTGATCGAGCCTGCTCCTTCGGCGGTCCAGGCGGACCTGTCTTTTCCGAAATCAAGTCGGCCATGTATGCAGAAACCCATCGTCCGCTGATTTACAATTACATCATTGGTCTGGGTGGACGCGATGTACAAGTCAAGGAGTTTGTCGGCATGTTCGAGGCCGTTCTGGCAGATACCGACAACAAGGCGGCAGATACCTATGAATTCTGGGGGGTAAGAGAATAATGCATACCGTAGAAAATTTTGATTTGTTTGCCCCGAGGCTGATCAACAAACAAGAATTACTGTCATCGGGACATCGCGCTTGCTCCGGATGCGCCGAAGTATTGGCTGTTCGTCTCATGGCCAAGGCGTTGGGTGAAAACACGGTGATCGCCTCCGCAACCGGCTGCATGGAAATCATTTCCAGTATGTTTCCTACCACGGCCTGGCAAGTTCCCTGGGTGCATGTGGCATTTGAAAACACGGCTGCTGTGGCTTCAGGCATCGAAGCAGGATTGAAAGCATTACGCAAAAAAGGAAAAATTGATCAACGTTATGTCAAGGTAGTGGGCATGGCTGGTGACGGCGGGACAATGGACATCGGCTTTCAGGCGCTGTCCGGCGCCATGGAACGTGGACACGACATGATTTATGTATGTTTCGATAATGAAGCTTATATGAATACCGGTATTCAACGTTCCAGCGGTACGCCGATGGGCGCCTCCACCACGACAGCTCCAGCCGGTAAAGTCAGCATCGGTCAGAAAACCTGGAAGAAAAACATGCCGGAAATCATGGTTGCCCACGGCATACCTTATGTGGCTACAGCTTGCCCGAGTTATCCTCTCGATTTTATACGAAAAATTGAAAAAGCCAAAAGCATTCAGGGGCCATCCTATATTCACTGTTTCTCCGTGTGTCCGACTGGTTGGCGCACACCGTCACATACGGCTGTTTCCATGGGCAGGCTCGCCGTTGAAACAGGCGTCTTCCCCCTATACGAAGTTGAAAACGGACATTACCGCCTGTCTCAGGACATGCCTAAAAAACTTCGACCAATTCGGGAATACTTCAAACCCCAGGGACGATTCCGTCACCTGACGCCGGACCAGATCGAATTGATCCAGGAAAAAGTAACGATTGAATTTCAGAAACTTTTGGAAAAAGCCAAATTTCTCAAAACCGGCAATGAATAAAAGAGAAATTTAAGAATACCGAGGTGAGAGAAAAAATGACGAAACCGATGAGTGTACCAGCCAAGACAAGACAAATCGTTAAAAAACACGGAAACAACAAAAGCGCAATGATCGCCGTGTTGCAGGATATTCAGGAAGCTTTCAATTACCTTCCCAAGGAAGCATTGAAAGCAGCGGCAAAACAAATGAATGTGCCGATGAGCCGCGTATATGAAGCGGCCACGTTTTACACCGCCTTCAGCTTGAAGCCTCGTGGAAAACACGTAGTGAAAATCTGCAAAGGCACAGCCTGCCACGTTCGCGGCGCAGCCATTCTTCAGGATCGGTTTGAAACCACTTTAGGGATCAAACCGGGCGAGACCACGAAAGACGGAAATTTCTCGCTGGAAACCGTCAACTGCGTGGGAGCCTGCGCCCTGGGACCGGTCGTCGTCATCAACACCGACTACCACGGCCAGGTCACCATTAATAAAGTCGATAAAATCATCAAAAAGATCAATGAAGAGGGGGCCAAGCCATGATAGAAAATCCCGATACTCAAGCCCGCCAGATTCTCGATAACCTGACCCTGTACTACGGACCGAAAAAAAAGTTCGTCGCCATTTGCGCCGGAACAGGTTGCCGGGCTTCCGGAAGCGTTCAGGTCAAAGAAGCTTTCGAGGCCGAATTCAAGAAACAAAACATGGATGTGGATGTGCTGGCCACCGGATGTTTGGGATTCTGCGAAAAAGGACCCATGGTGATCATTCATCCCGACAAATATTTTTATGAGCATGTTAAAGTCGAAGACGTTCCGGAAATCATTTCCAAAACGATCGCCAAAGGAGAGGTGATTAGCAGGCTTCTCTATCGTCATCCCGACACTCAAAAAGCCCTGTTCAGAGAAGACGATTTACCTTTCTACAAAAAACAGCACCGGGTGGTTTTCGGTAGAAACGGGATGATTGATCCGTCGCGCATCGAAGACTATTTTGCCATTGACGGTTATCAGGCTCTGGCCAAGGTGCTTGGAGAAATGACGCCGGACGCTGTGATCAGCGAAGTGAAAAAAGCGGGGCTGCGCGGACGGGGCGGCGGCGGATTTCATGCTGCGGTCAAATGGGAAGGCGTCCGCAAGGCGCATGGTGATCCGAAATATGTCATTGCCAATGGCGATGAAGGCGATCCCGGCGCATATATGGATCGAAGTCTGATGGAAGGCAATCCTCACAGTGTTATCGAAGGAATGATCATTGGCGCTTACGC
>DAOLNX010000087.1:0-13480 GCA_035416785.1 Smithellaceae bacterium
AATTGGTAGACGCGCTAGGTTCAGGGTCTAGTGGGTGTACGCCTGTGCTGGTTCGAGTCCAGTCTTCGGCACCATAAAGAAATCAGAGGGTTGGCAACATTTTGCTAGCCCTTTTTTTCGTTAAAAATCCTATTTCGGAAACAAGTGGAAATGGATTTAATGCCCACAGGAAGAACAGCTCGATGAAGAGCAGGAGGAACAGCTAGAACCACCAGTGGGTGATGAACCGCCGGAAGGCGCGGATCCGGATTTTCCTTTACCAACCTTGGAAATCAGTTTACGGGTTTTCTTTGACTTGCATTTTGGACAAGCGGTCTTCGGTTTTTCACTGAGACTTAAGGTTACGACCTCAAATTCACTTTTACATTGATTGCATTGATATTCATATATTGGCATATGACTTTACCCTCTGATTTTTTTCCAATCTAGAGATTCAAAAGAAAAAAGTCAATACCTGCAGGAAGCACCAGTAAAAAAATTTATCCCCAAACGATCGACACATTTATTGTTTAAGCGCTTTCTTGTCCAAGTCTATATCCAGGATCTCTTGTTTCACAATATATTCTACTTAAAAAACAAGATATTATATATGACTGGGAAGCTTGTTTTTCACAAATTCGGAAAAGTGATGATACTGGGCCAGAAAGGTGAATGTCCGACGCAGAAGCCTTGGATTGATTTCCCAGGTTTTTCTCATGCTTTTGATAAACAGTCCCCGCTCCGCCGGTTTCGCCAAAACCAGAAAATAGAACAGCAAGCGCATTCCATTCAACAACTGATTTGGATCGAAGTTCTTTTTTGTGTACAGATCGCAAAAATAGTCCACCCGACAAAGCCAGCCGGCAAATCTTTCGTAAAAAGCGTCTGGATCATAAATTTTTTTGAAAAGCTGGCAATAGCCATCGAACAGATCGTCCCGGCTCATTTGTTTCGGAATAATGTTGGTGCTAAGCTGCCATTCGCCCGTAAAATCATCGCCAATCAAGCGCCTGTCCTGCTGCAGACGCTGATAGAGAGGGGTATGGCGGGGAGCGTTTAAAAGGCTGATGCCCGCAATCGGGCTATGCGTTTGCGATATAAATTGATTTATTTCCTCAAAAACCGTTTTATCGTCATGGTCAAATCCAACCATCATGCCCAAAAAGGGCATAATACCGTATTTTGATATTTTTTGAATACGACCGGCAAGATCCTTTTGAAGATTGTGCATTTTCTTCGCTTCGATCAGGCTTTCCCTCCGAATGGTTTCAACTCCGAGAAAAAGAACGGAAAACCGTGCATCTGCGCATGCTTTGAGAAGTTTTTCGTCATCAGCTACTTCCACGGTAATCTGCGTGGAAAAAGACAGAGGAACGGGCTGAGTAATGTTCCATTGGATAAGGGCCGTCAGAAGCTTTTCCGTGAAAGGCTTGTACGCAAGAAAATTATCGTCGGAAAAAAAAACCGTCCGTGCGCCCGCAATACGGGCGCGGCTCACTTCTTTTATGACCTGTTCAACAGATTTCGTGCGCGGTTTTCTCCCAACATACTGAATTACATCACAAAACTCGCAATTGTGGGGACAGCCCCGGCTGGTTTGAACCGGAATGTTGACATAATCACCGACATGGATCAAAGACCAGTCCGGTGCCGGGCTGTCTTTCAAATCGACATAGGTTTCCTGACAATAGACGGCTTTGGCCGTTCCCTGCAACCATGCTCTTAAAAAAACCGGCCAAGTATATTCCGCCTCACCAATGAAATGGTAATCCGCGAGACCTGCGCACTGATCGCAATTAATGCTGGCATAAGCTCCCCCCAGAGCAACAAACCGGCCTCGTTTCCGGAAGCCAAGACAGATGTCCCGGATTCTTCGGGCATGAAGGGTGGAACCTGTTACAGCCACCAAATCACACGGCATTTTCCAATCCAGGGACGAAACATTTTCATCGCACAACACATACTCGATATCAAGATCCGGTGGTGTTAAAGCCATGAGAGTGGCCAGCGCTGCGTTGGGCATAAGAGTTTTTGCCCCTAAAAGTTCAACGGTTCCCTGCATGACCCAGAAATTATCCGGATGCTTGGGAGCAACAAGGAAAATGCGCTTGAAAGATTTTCCGCTTCCATAACGTCTGGTCTTCATAATGTTTCACGGTTCCTTTTTCATTGCGTAACCAGCATAGAAAAAGGATTTGGATCTGTCAATAAGCAAGAAAAAAGCAAGAAAGAGGCTTTCGTAAAATTGTAATTGATATTTTCGAAAAGGTTCTGCATGATGAAGTTATAAAAATGAAAGACGTATGCCTTTCAGAATTATTCAAGGAATCATCTATGGAGTCTGCAAAAACATTGATCCTTGGTTATGACACAGTATCGTCCTTGGGAACGGACCTGGCAAACCAGTGGCAAAGAGCAGTAGCTGGAGAAAGCGGCATCGGCCCTCTGACCCGTTTTGCACTCCCTGAAAATTTTCCGGTGCGTGTCGCCGGCCAGGTGGACGATGTAGACATTACACCGTATCCGTTTTTGTCTCCGAGGGAAATGGCACACTGGACATCACCGGTATTTAAATACGCCCTCCTCGTGGTTCACCGGGCTCTTAAGACAAGCAACGTCCAAATTACCCCCGACATCGCGCCGCGAGTGGGGATTACCTTCAGCTCCGCCGTCGGAGGGATTGATGCGGTACTGAAAGCGGACCGCCAGATGATTGCCGAAAAGAAAATGCCGCATCCCTTTGCCAATCCAAACTCCTGCATCAACATGGTAGGCGGCAAGGTGTCCATCATGACCAAAGCCACCGGCCCCATCAGCGCAACCATTACAGCCTGCGCCACGGGTGTCACCTCCATGATTATCGGCGACATGATGATCCGGCAGAATCTGGCAGACATGGTGATCGCGGGCGCAGTCGATTTCCCGCTGGTTGAACCAATTCTTGCCGGTTTTGCATCCATGAACGGAGCATACCGCCCGAAAGAAGGTCAACCGGCAGAGCCTCCGGAAAAAACCAGCCGTCCTTTTTCGGTCACACGCAGAGGTTTTGTGGTCTCGGAAGGAGCCGGTTGCATTATTCTGGCATCTAAAGCTTTCGCAAAAGCGCATGGACTGGAAGCAAAATTCGAGTTGGCCGGATCGGCCATGACATCGGACGCCAGCCATTTTGTCGCGCCTAATCTCTCCACCGTACGTAAATGCATGGAACTTGCGATAGCCAGCGCCGGTCAACAGCCGCAGGATGTTGACGCAATCAATGCGCATGCAACCTCTACCAGAATCGGAGACAAAGTGGAGGCAGACGCGTTGTTTGGTATCTTCGGACGTAACGTTCCGCCTGTTTCCGCCAATAAATCCCAGATGGGACATGCAATGGGCGCATCTTCCGCCATTGAGACCATTTTGGCAATGGAAGGCATGCTTCATGATGTACTGCTCCCGACCATCAATTACGAACAGGATTCGGACATTATGCTGGATTGTGTAGCGGAAGGAGCCAGAAAACAGCCTCAGGAATTTCTTTTGAAGAACGCTTTCGGTTTCGGAGGATGCAATTCATGCATTCTCCTTCGCCGCATTGCATGAAGGATTGCAGGACGAATGAAAGCGCCCAAAAATCGCAAGGTATTTGTTGTCGGCTATAGTGCGGCAACCCCACTGGGTTCCACCTTTGAAAAAACCTGGCAGCGCGCCGTCAGGGGAGAAGCAGGATTTCGCAAAGTCACCCGCTGTAAAGTACAATCCTTATGCGATATTGTCGGGGAAATACCGGATTGGTTTCCGCTGGAACTCGATTTTACCGACGCCAAAGAAGTTTATAACTGGAACGCAGCGTTTGTCATTTTAACCATGGCAGTATGCAAGGAGGCACTGGCCCATGCCGGCATTACCATGGATGAAGCCATTTCTCCAAGAATGGCTTGCCTGATCGGTTCGGCGCTAAACGGGTCCGATGCTTACCGAGTCGCCATGCACGATCTTGAACACCGTGGACCTCTGCGTGTAAGCCCATACCTTCTGCCAAACCTCTGCGCCAACCTGCCGGCAGGTAAGGCCGGCATGCTTTTGAAATTTACCGGACCCATTTTTTCACCGCAGGGTGCCTGCGCATCCGGAAATCATGCCATCGGCATTGGAGCACGTATGATCCGCGATGGAGATTGCGATTTTGTGCTGGCTGGTGGAGCTGATACGCCGATTCTCCCGGAACTGATTCACGGCTTTGCCAATATGAATGCAACGATCAAGGTACATCCGGATGACCGAGCCGCAAAAGATTTTTCTCAAGCCTCAAGGCCTTTCAGTATAGACCGCAAGGGTTTTGTCCTGTCGGAAGGAGCGGGAGTAATCGTTCTGGCAGCGGAGGAAATGATCAAAGCACACGGACTGACGCCAAAAGCCGAAGTGGTGGGCATTGGATGGACATCCGATGCCCACCATTACACCAGCCCCAATCCGCACACCATTGTCCGTGCAATTCGCGAAACGCTGGAAGATGCCGACCTTCAGCCGGAGGACATACATTACATCAATGCCCACGGCACCTCCACCCCCAAAGGCGACCGGACAGAAATCAAGTGTTTGCGAGAAGTATTCGGCAAACAGATCGAAAAGATTCCCGTATCGTCCAACAAATCGCAGTTGGGCCATACATTGGGGGCTACCGCCGCCATTGAAGCAGCCCTGACCATTGAGAGTATGCACCAAGGCATTATCCTGCCGACAATCAATCATTTTCCAGATCCGGAATTTTCTGATATTGATGTAGTGCCGAACGTAGCCCGTAAATCGAAATTCAATATTGCACTCTCCAACGCGTTCGGCTTTGGCGGAACAAACTGCTGCGTCATCTTCCGAGGAGTTTGATATGAAACCAAAACCCTTTATTCCAGAAATATACAATAATAACAGAAAGTTCGTTTCTGACCGCACCACGGGACTCATTTGGCACCACTCAAGACAACGAACGCTTTACGCCGATACAGACCGTTCACAAGTCGTCTATCACTCCAACTATCTGCGTTACTTTGAATTTGGTCGCACATCCTTGATGCGTGATGTAGCATACTCCTATAAAACTATTGAAGAATGTGGATATGTCTATCCGATTATCGATCTGGGCATCACTTTTTATCAGCCCCTGTACTATGATGACTTGATGGAGATATACACCAGACCCGTAAATCTGGAGCGAGTTCGCCTACAGTTTGATTATGTGATAACGCATGCAGAAAAAGGGCACATGATTTGCTCAGGATATACAAAACATTGCGCGGCTAACGCTTTGGGCAAACCGGTAGCCGTAGACCCGAAAACGGTTGAGCTATGGAAAACCTTTCCCGACAAAATATAAAAAAGCGTTTTCCCTTTGCTCTTTCAATAAGACCATACCTGCAAGACCATCATTTGGAAGGAAAAGCCGTGCTCCCCGCCGTAGAGGCTCTAGCCTTCCTGGCATTATCCATTAAAAGTCAATATCCTCATGCCTTTCTCAACCATCAGCTTCATGCGTCCTTTTCCAGATTGTTGGTAATTCCGCCTAAAGGGAAGACTCTGGATACCCAGGTAGAAATGGATGAGGATCCCAGCGGAATTAACGCTGCCCTTCTGACCTCTATCAACATACAAAACACCGGCATCCGCAGAAACCTTGAACATACAAGAGTAACCTTCTCCCAAAATATGTTATTGCCCAAACCCGGCATGTCTTTTCAAGATGCTTCCAAACTTGACGGAAATTGTATTCAGGTTTCCGCCGCCTCCATTTACCGCGACTTGATCCCCTTTGGGACATCTTATCAGAATATTATCGGAGATTTGTCGGTTTCTCCTCAGGGAGCGCTTGCACATATTTCAGGCGGCACAACAGCAAACAATATCCTTTTGGGATCGCCTTTTGTACTGGACGCAACAATGCATGCAACCTGCGTTTGGGGACAGAGATTTGTCGATACCGTTTTATTTCCGGTCGGTTTTAACGAGCGCATTCTTTATAAACTCACTCATCAACAGGCGACTTACTTGGCCAGAATCGTCCCCGTGAATCTCCTTTGCAAACCTCTGATTTTTAATGCTTGGATTTTTGATCAACAGGAGGAGCTTTGCGAGCAAATCTGCGGTTTACAGATGCAGGATATTTTTGGGGGGCGCATAAAACCGCCTGCATGGATCAAGGAATAGACATGGAAAAAATCGCTTTAGTCTGTTTTTTTTCCTATCTGGCCGGATCTGTCAATTTTGCAATACTGTTTTTCAAAATCAGCGGCAGGACGGATCCACGTCTGCGTTTCAGCGGCAACGCCGGCACAACAAATGTTTACCGTCAAGCCGGCATGACCTGGGCTATTGCCATTTTCCTGCTGGATCTGAGCCGGGCATTTGCCGTGGCAATGCTGGCTATGTATGTTATTCATGTCCAATGGCTGATCTGGGCCTCTTTCTTTCTGATTCTGGGAAACCGTTTTCCCTGTTTTCATGGATTTCGGGGCGGAAAAGGCGTAGCCAATTATCTTGGATTCACAGCGCTGGTTGTGCCTTGGGCGGCCTTATTGTCTGCGATTACCTGGGTATCCGTCTACTGGATTAAACGCGTACCATTTATCGCTTCATTATTTATGGCGGCGGTTTTGTCCATCGGTCATGCACAGTCCCAACATTGGGCGTTATCCACTTCCATCGGATCTTGTGCGACATTTGCTTTGATTTTTTTCAATCATGCCAGCAATATGATGCAATTCGGGAAGGATCAACCATCGTCTCTTCCGACGGAATGATCTACTTGCGCACTCAGTTTCTTATTCGTCCATACCTGATCATAAGATCTGACGGCTTTCGTGTAAGCAAACCGTTGCTGATACGGTGCCAGAACAGAAGAGTTTTAGCCATAAAGCCCGGAACAACAAGGAATTTCTTTCCTTTGATACCACGGACAATGGCCCTGGCCGCCTGCTCCGGTGTCAACAAACCGGCCAGATTCTTTACAAACCTTGCCTCCGGCGGCAGGGTTTTCGCTTCTTCCTCAATAAACGGAGTTTGAATTTCCGGGGGGCAAATCAAAGTCACTTGAATCTTGAACCGCTTCAGTTCACTGCGCAAACATTCCGTAAATCCCACAATGGCATATTTACTGGTGCAATATAGAGAGTAGCCATACATACCGATCATTCCGGCAACAGACGCAATGTTAACAATATGGCCGCTGCCTTTTTGTTTCATATAAGGCAGGATGGCACTGATGGTGTTTCGGGTTCCGTAAACATTTATTTTGAGTAATCGGTCAAATTGTTCGTAGGAAATATTTTCAAAATAATCTCCTGAACCAACACCGGCACTGTTGATGAGGATATCAGGAATGCCGAATGTTTCGACGGCAGTTTTCATCTTCATTTGGACATCGCCATTGTCTGCGACATCCATGGATATGCAATTCACCCATTGGGAAGAATGGTTCATTTTGGTTTCAACTGTTTTACATGCTTTTTCAAGCATTTCCGTCCCCCTGGCAAACAGGACAATCTGACATCCTTCTGCGGCCAGCGAATTTGCCGTTGCCAGACCAATTCCGCTTGAACCACCGGTAATGAAGGCAAGCTTATTCAAAAAAGCCGTCATGGGATTCACCTCTTGAATTCTTGATCTATATAAGTTTTGGTCAGCTTTAAACCTTCCGCATAAGAAATTTTCGGTGTATAGCCCAACTCCTTGTTGACCCTGTCGATCGGTATCCGGTTGTCAGAACCGATAAGGTTTAAAGCTTCGCGAGTGATAAGCGGACGTTTTTGAATACCAAGATTTTTCCAGATTCCCTCCAAGAAATATGCGCCGAAAACGGCAAATGGCCGAGGGATTGACTTTGGTTTTTTTGATCCGATCATTTCCGCCACATCTGTAAAATACCGTTTCCATGTAATATCTGTTCCATCGGAAGCATTATAGGCTCTACCTACGGCAATTTCAGTCGATCCGGCAAGAATGAGGATATCGGCTACGTTATCAACATATGCAAGCCCTGCATTAAAATTTCCGCCAGAAATAAGACCGGGTGAACCGCTGCGAAGAACATTCACCACATCATGGAGCCATGGACCGGATCGCGGACCGTAAACGTTGGCCGGACGAACCACTGTAAGATTCATCCCCTTGTTTTGGTAATAGTCCCAGGCGAGTTTTTCTTGAGCCTGCTTGGTTCGGCTATAGAGACCGAAGGTTTTGCCGAAAGATGTCTCTTCAGTGCAGGACTGGCTGTATATCTTATCCCCATAAACAACAATGCTGGAGGCCAGGACAAGACGGGCTTTATTCTTCACCGCCTGATTGAAAATCTTCCGGCTGCCTTCAACGGTAAATTCCCAGTATTTTTTCGCATCTCCCCAATCGGTAACAACAGCCACGAGATGAATTATGGTTTTTGCGCCGGCGGCAGCCTTTTCCACGGTAGGAAGATCAGAAATGCTGCCTCGGAAAATCTCAACATAATCAGTCCATTCCGCCGGAACAGCCTCGCCTGGAAGTGCCAGAATTTTGACCGCGATTTCATTCTGTATCAGTTTATGAACGACTCTGCTGCCGATGAATCCCGTTGCTCCGGTCACCAAAACCGGCTGGGCCATTTGGGAAATCATATTTTTCACCTCCACATTTTAAAGTAGGTTATTTCTCCCGAATGCGCCTGAAGAATTGTCTGTGGAGATCGCTACAAAATAGTATTGATTCCTGACGCATCAAAAATCCTATTGCATCTTTCCAAAACATCTCTATCTGAAAAAGATGTCATCATTTTACAGTTTTTGTATGGATCATTCACTCCGACTTTATCGCTTTTTTCATGCCATAAAGGATTATAAGCGAGAAGGGCGGCTTCGTTGATGTTCATGCTTTTCAAAAATAATGCTATTTCCTGAATATTGCTTTCTGTGTCCGTGATATTTGGAATCAATGGTATCCGGGGCAGAAGCATTTTTCCATCATCTGCTGTCTTCCGGAAAAGTTGTCTGAAATTATTCAAAATCTTTTCGTTAGACACGCCGCAGTATTTCTTATGAGCCTCATCATCGATTATTTTTATGTCGAAATATATCGCATCGAGATAAGGATAAAGCTTGTCTATAAATTTTTGGATGTCGAAGAAACCGCAGGTTTCCAAAAGAGTATGAATGCTGTTTTGTTTCAGTGACATCAAAAGCCCGGAGGTAAAATCCATGAACAGCGTGGGCTCGCCTCCGGAAAGGGTCACCCCTCCTCCCGACGTATCGAAAAAGGGTTTGTCCGGCAGAATTTTTTTCACGATATCATTGATGGACATTAATGTTCCAATTTTGTCCAGCGCTCCCGAAGGACAGGCATCAACGCACAAAAAGCACAGGTCGCATATCCTTCGATCGACGTAAAAAGGATTATCACAGGCAAGAGCGTTTTTCGGGCAAACCTCGCGACAGGCTCCGCAGTTTATACAGGTTTTTTCCTCGAAGGATATTTCCACGGCAGCTTTTTTACTTTCCGGGTTGTGACACCACACACAGGAAAGAGGACAACCTTTGTAAAACACCACAGAACGGATCCCCGGTCCATCGTCCAGGCTATTGCCTTTAATGTCCAGGATTAAAGGCAACTTTATTTCGTCTTGGGTCATAATAAATTAGTCTCTTACCATCACAGCCTAAATATTGAATTCCGCGCGTTCTATTAATTCCATCTGCATTTCTCTGTTCAGCGTCACAAAATAGGCATTATAGCCGGAAATACGAACAAGCAGATTCTGATAGTTTTCCGGATGCTCCATGGCATCACGAAGTGTTTTTGAGGACACCACATTCAACTGCATCTGCATTCCCCCAAGATCGCTGTACGTTTTCACGTAGGAGTAGATAATATCTACATTTTTCTGATGCGTCTCCTGCACACCGGGCACGACTTTTACATTGAAAGCGATGTTGTTGTTCATATTTTCCGCTTTCAGTTTAGCAACATCACGAATATTGTCCAGAATGCTCCTGGACGCGTGAGGCTCGGGTGTGAGGCCCGGCGTAAAGGCTTTGCCGGCCAGTCTCCCCGAAGGAAGAGCACCGGTCAGCGTGCCGAAAGCAACATGGTTGGACATCGACCAGAAACCAGCCGTATATTTGCCGCCACGGTAATTTTCGTGCTCGATAAAAATATCATGGGCTAGTTTTGTCACACGATTGGCCATTGCCAAAGCCTCTTCATCGCCCGATCCGAAAAGGACCATCTTGTTTTTAATCTGAGCCAGGAGCTTGGAATCGTTTTTAAAATTTGTATTCACGGCATCCAGTAACCGGGGAAACGTAATCTTTTTTTCTTCAAAAATCAGTTTTTTGATGACCATCATGGAATCGGTAATATCGGCAAGCCCGATACAGGCGGTTCCAGATGAATTGTAACGAGCACCACCCTTCGTCACATCTTTTCCTGCTTTTAACGAACCTTCAATCAGAGCAGAGATCAATGGAGTGGGTCGGATGGTTTGATGAGCTTCCCCGAGAAGATTATTGTATTCACAGGTTTGATCGGCCAGAAAACGAAGTTGCGTGGCAAAAGCGTTAAAGAAGGATTCAAAATCGGGAAACGCACCAGCCGGGATGTCGCCCGTTTTCGGCCCCAGATCCCAGCGCATCAACGGATGCCTACCGTTATTCAGGGCCATTTCCAAAGCAGCCACCATATTAAACATCATACAGTTGGTATGGCCCATATGACGACCGGAAAGCGTCGGTTCCACGCAACCGGTCGCCGACCAGTCACGTAAATGTTCCGGGGGATAATGAAATTCGGCAAGCGATGCCATTACCGCCTCATCATTGTGAATGGACGGCGTCGCCGTGGTATTGATATTCACTTCGCAAAGTCTCTTCAAATAAGTGGCGCTGTTTTTACGGTTATTGAAACGGGCATTGACATTGGGATCGCGAATGGAAAGCATTTCTGTCACTTTCAGAAAGATATAAGTCATATCGTTGACGGCATCGTCACCTTCAGACGTCACACCGCCCAATGTGATGGCCTGATCGGAGGAACTGCCACCGAACAAATAATTGCCGATGTCCGGAATCAGGGGCAGATGGTCTGTGCAGCGCATATAGAAGCAACCGATCAGTTCGATGGCGTGTTTGATGTATTTCTTTCTTTCTTGATCGTCTTGAATCTTCTCCATATCGGCTATAAAAAAGGGTTGCAGCCATTGATCGAGTCTACCCAACGAAAAACCGGCATTGGTGTTTTCCATATGCACCCCCACCCAGATCATCCACATGGCATTGACGGCTTCATCAAGGGTTGTGCAGGGGTGGGCAGGAACCCGTTTGCAGATTTCAGCCAGATGGAGCAATTCGTCTTTGCGGAGAAGTTCTTTTTCCTGAGAAGCGAGCCTTCTGGCTTCCAGTGAAAGATTTTTCGCATAGGCGTTGATGCCTTCTAGGCTTATCTTCATGGACTGCAATGTATCGTGTTTTTGTTTTTCATTTTCCGCTATTGAACTCAGCTCCCTGTCAATTTTCGCGATAATGCCTTTGGTACCGAACCTTAATATTTCGGGATAATTTAAAATTGTGTGCGAAAGGGCGACTGTTTTCCATAAGAAACAGGCGGCAAAACGTTCGTCAAGTTTCTGACAAAGAGGATAATCTCTATTGTACCGAACCCATTCACGGAAATTGCGCTTTAGCCAGAACGGAAAGACTTTGTTGTGAAGAACAGCAATCGTCTTCGAATCAACATCATAAGGGTTTAACGGTCTGTGGGAAACCGTAAGCAGCTCTCCCCAGATCATGGTGCCATGCGCCTCAGGATAGATAATTACGCCAATGTCTTTCGTTGTACTTGTACCGGCAATCAGATCATTTTTTCTGATGATTGGTTTCTTGTTCTCCATCAGATATTGAAAAGCTTGGGCCTGGCGCAGTTCGGCTACCCAGGGCTTGCCGTTTTTATCTTTTTCAAATCCATTTTCTTTAAACCATTGCGTAATAAGCTCTGCCCTTTCGTAGCAAATGGCCGGTTTTGTTTTCAGATGAATGTCGAGAAAATCCTTGATTCTGGAAAAATCGTCAAGAGAATATTCCGCCAGATAGGGGTCATTCAAAAACCGGACATTCGGATCGACATTAACGGCCTGAAGTTGGCAGGGTTTTCTGATTTCAATGCAATGTTTTGATGCTTTTTCTGCATCATATTGACGGTTTTCCATTATTGCCTCATTTTTCAGTTTTGCAATCTGGAAATGTTTCAAAAGGAGAGAAAGATACAGATTAATCAACTGCAGATAGCCGAGATTTCCCAGAGTGATCATTCTGTTTTCCATGAGCGCCAACATCAATTTGTTAGGTGGTTGTGTGGCAGCTTCTTTAAGTGCGTTTTCATCCAAGAAAATCAACTGCGAATCAAGGGTTTCCGGAATATTTTTCAGCACGGTTACCTTGCCGTTTTCAAAGCGCATGGCCTGCTCGACACTGCCGTTTTCCGTTTTGATTCCGAAAGTGAAATTGAGCCAGCCGTCATCGCTTTTCAGATATTTATTCAGCGAAGGACGATAATTGAAATTTAAAGCAACAAATTTGAAAAACATACGGGCAAGGATGTTGGCAAGGCTTTTTCTTGAATTTTGCTGAAGAGTTTGCATGATAATCCTCCAAATACTCTTACGTAGTCCCATTTGAACGGTTATTTTTCTTGATCCAGACTTTCTTTGAGCTTCATCATGTTATCTATCATGTCTGAAGACCGATCTTTGATCAAGTCTTCCACATTATCGATAACCTCGTGAAATAAGCGACTATTGTTCAACGTAATAAGACCATGAAGGTCGGACCACATTTTAATGACCTGACGTAAAATAAAAGGTTCGTTGTTCACGTCCTTAGCCTGAAGATATTCGTTTAGCGGATTCATAAAAAGAGTAAGGCATTTTAAGGCATTTTGTTTTTCCGTGTTCGCCAGAGTTTCTATCTCCGTTCCCACATAGTCTAGATATTTAGGCGTGTGCAAATTAAACATAATATCGTAATAACTGGGATTGTTCAGGCCAAATTCAATGTACGCCAGAATCATCGCCTTGAATTTTTCTTCAATCCCGTCCCGATGCTCTGAGCGTTTTATCAAAAGGCTATGAAGCTTTTCGAATCCTCTGATTCGGATCATCAGATTAATTTCATCTTTGTTGGTGTAATAATGATAAATCGTTGTGGCCGTAACGCCTAAGCGAGATGCAATTTTCCGCAAACTGAGATTGTTAAACCCTTCTTCAATAATGACTTTTAAAGCCGTCTCCAGAATACGTTCACGAGTGCTTTCTATTTCCTCTTTGGTCATGGGTGCTTTCGGCATGTTCAAACCCTCATTATTAAATATAACTGCGTTAACATAACAGTGTTATATAAATAAGTCAATAAAATTATTTTAATTATTTTTGATGATGATTGTAGCTTGGCTTTGGATAATTAGTCGTCCCTGAAAAAGTCATTTTTTTCTAAAAAGCATGAGCAGGGAACAT
>DAOLNX010000088.1:0-13387 GCA_035416785.1 Smithellaceae bacterium
TAATGTTCGCGTTTTTTTTCTTATGGGGTTTTGTCGGTCAGGCTGGAGCTTTTGAGCTGGGTGCACGAGGCTATTTGTGGTTTCCGCACCTCAAAAAGGCAGATTTCCAAACCATTGTCAACAATGCCCAAAACAATGAAATTAATGCCAAAGATGTTTTGGGAATGGGAGACAAGGTTACCTATGCCGTGGAAGCTTATGGGGGTGTGGGAAAAAATCATTTAAGTCTCACTTTTACGCCTTTTGATTACTCGGCGGACGTCCTTTTAACCAATAATATCACCTTTAACGGCAAACCTTTGACAGTCGGCAATCCCGTCCGTTCGGATCTGGCCTATTCCATGTTTGATCTTAAATATCAGCGCGATTTGATTAATCTGGAAAATGTTCTGGCCGGTTTTTCTGTCGGCGGCATAGCCCAGGTAAAATATTCCACCGGGAGTTTTAAATTGAATCAGGGCGCAACCGGCTTTGACGAAAAGAAATCCTTTGATTCCTTTCTGCCCATGATCGGTTTGGGAGCGCATATCGGATTGATTGCCAACTTATTGGAGATGCGAGCCATGGTTACGGCCGGAGGTTATGGCTCGGACAATTACTCCTACGAGGGGCTGGCGGACCTGTCCATCACGCCATTTCCGTTTCTGGACATCCATGCAGGGTATAAATTGATGCAACTGAAAATGGATGTGAACGATTACAAGATGGACACGCTGTACACCGGACCCTATCTGTTATTAAGCATTGGTTTTTAAAACCGATCACAGATTGTCCCAGTTTCCGCCCGGTGCGGCGAAATCCTTAAGCTGATCGCGTCTTTTCTTGTGTTGAAGTTTTTTCAGCGCTTTGGCTTCGATCTGACGGATGCGTTCCCGGGTCACGCCCATCATATCGCCCACTTCTTCAAGAGTGAAGGGGCCATAATTACAGGCAACCCAAGTACAATTCAGAAAACCTTCATTTTTCAGACGCCACTCACAGGTGGCGTCTGAACAAACTTCCGCAATTAAAGTTCCCTTTTTTTTACAAATGTATGTATTAATCATCGAAACGATCCCTTCGCTTGATATTGGAGCTAAATTAGTGCCGCAATAACGGTTTGTCAATCATGAGGGTAGATGTGCGAAAAAGAAAAATTAAAAAAATATTTTTTCCGGCGGTCGCCTTTCCGGCACATACGCATGCGGAATTTTGTTTTCATTCCACTTTTCAGTTACGTAAAGATTGCAGTAGCAGCTTCCGAATTCTTGAATATCTTCCGCCCGATAAACACATGGACAGATGATATCGCGGTCTTTTTCGCGGTCGCCGGATGCGAGGCGGCAGGGGCAGCTTGTATATCCATAGCGCTCCTTGTTGATCAATAAGTCTTGAAGAATGGTCAGCACCCATGCCCGATCCTTATTGAAAAAATAACCTTTCGGTTCCTGAGCTTTTTTGAGCAAGTCATAAAGTTCAGCGGCAGTCATGTTTTTTTCAACGCCTCCCGGATATCCTTTTCTTTAAATCCGACAATGATGGTATTGCCGCCGATGACGATCGTGGGGAAAGAACGATTGGGATTGTATTGAACGACTTCATTTAACATTGCTTCTCTTTCTGCGCCTTGCAAAAGATCAACATCGATGGAGTTGAAAGGGACGTTGTTTTCATTTAGAAATTTCTTGGCTGCTTTACAATGGCTGCAGGTGCTTAATGTGTAAATCTTAACGGAAACGGCCATTTTCCTTCCTCCGGTTTTTTCGAAGTTCATACATGTTTTTGCCTGTGAATGTCAAGGGCATTGTGAAAAACCGAAAAACCTTCACAGAAATTGAACCGTGAATTAGGTTTTTGCCGTGCATACGGTATAAAACAGCACAAGATTCAGGTATTGACAAGACCATGCAATTCATATATCAAAGCCCATATTTAAGGAAAGAAAAATCCTGTATGAAACATAACGGTATTATTGCTTACGAGGGGCTTCCCTTCATCATCTTTTTCCTTTTACTCACCCTCTTGTCAGCTTCTTTCGGCCCTGTTTGGCTTACGGTGTTTTTTGTCTCGGCATCGGTCTTTGTGATGTCTTTTTTTCGAAATCCGGAAAGAAATTTTCAAGATGAGAGCAAACTGGTCATTTGTCCCGCTGACGGTAAAGTGATAAAAATTGAAGATATAGATGTTCAGGGGACCATTTCAGGCCGGTTTAAAAAAATCAGTATTTTTATGAACGTTTTCAATGTTCATGTGAATCGGGCCCCCTATGACGGAGTTGTCGAAGTCATTCATTATCATCCGGGCAAATTTCTGTCGGCCAATCTGGACAAGGCTTCGGCGGAAAATGAAAGAAATGAAGTGATGATTCGAACCCGGGACGATCGTGTAGTCTGGGTGGTGCAAATTGCCGGATTGATTGCCCGAAGAATTGTTTGCTGGGTTGATCGGGGGGATAGTGTGAAAAAAGGCGAACGATTCGGATTGATTCGCTTCGGATCGCGTGTGGAAGTTTTTCTTCCCTCCGATTCCCGCATCAACGTGGTTGTAGGCGAAAAAGTCCGAGCGGGAATAACGCATTTGGGATACCTTTCATGACAAGTGATGATTCTCCAGGAAAGACCCGCCTCAAAAAAGGCATTTACGTTTTGCCAAATCTCTTTACGACAGCCAGTCTGTTCATGGGATTTTATTCGATTATCGCATCGATACAAGAGAAGTTTTTTCTGGCTGCGATCGCTATTCTGGTTTCTCTGGTTTTTGACGGTCTTGATGGCCGCATAGCGAGAATTACCAATACCACCAGCAAGTTCGGTGCGGAATATGATTCGCTGGCCGATCTGGTGGCTTTTGGTCTGGCACCTTCATTACTGGCCTACATCTGGTCGATGTCTTACTATGGCAAACTCGGGTGGATGGCCGGTTTTCTGTTTGTCGTCGGCGGCGCTCTGCGGCTGGCGCGCTACAATGTTCAAATCGGACTGATTGACAGTAAGGTCTTCAATGGTCTGCCCATTCCGGCGGCGGCCGCCGTAGTGTCCACAACGGTTATTTTTTTCGACGATCTGGGTATTGATGGCGCTTTTCACAATCCCTTCATGATTGTCGTGGTGATTGTTCTGGCTTTGCTGATGGTCAGTAATATCAAATATTACAGCGGCAAGGATATGAAACTTTTCGCACGCATGCCTTTCATGACGTTTTTGGTGATTCTGGGAGTATTGCTGGTGATCATCTATAAGCCGGAAGTGATGATTTTTGTCATTATGGCAGGCTATACCCTTTCCGGACCATTGTGGTGGCTGTTCAAGTTTGCCAGGAAGGCACACGGGCAGGAAAACCACCGGGATATGCCATGACCGGCGTGTTTTTACGCTGAAATATCATGAGAATTTGCGCTGGCGAAGCAAAGGGAAGATTGCTGAAATTTCCCGCAGGATCCCGTCAAAGACCGACGACGGATTTTTTAAAAGAAGCTCTTTTTAATATTCTGGGCTCTCCCGCAGGCCAAAGTTTTCTGGATTTGTTTGCAGGTTCCGGATCTGTCGGCCTGGAGGCCTTAAGCAGAAAAGCTGGGGAAGCTGTCTTTGTCGAAATCAGGAAAGAACTATACGGTGTGATCTGGAAAAATGCCGCATTATGTGGATACCTGGAGAAATGCCGGATTGTTCAGGGGGATGTTCAGTCGGTTCTGCAGAATTTGAATCACAGAAAATGCAGATTTGATGTGATTTTTGCCGATCCGCCCTACAACCGGGGTTTTATCGGCCGTACCTTGAAGGCGCTTGAGCAAAATCCTGTTTTACGGGAAGATGGCGTAATGGTTTTTCAACATTCCATTCGTGAATATCCTTCACCGTTACCGGAAGGTTGGTTTGTGGCAGATCAAAGAAAATATGGAGAGAATGGATTAACATTTATTCGGATGGATAAGGATGGCGGCGCATGACCGAACAGAGATTTGAAAAGAAAGTTGCAATATATCCAGGATCGTTTGATCCCATCACCAACGGCCATGTTGACATTATCAAGAGGGGCTGTCGCATATTTGATGAAATTATCGTTTTAGTCGCTTTTAACCCCAATAAAAAATCCTTGTTTTCCGTGGAGGAGAGGTGCCGGTTTATCCGAGAGGTATTTGATGGCGTATCGGGAATCAAGGTGGACAGTCACTCGGGACTTCTAATTGACTATCTTGCAACATCCGGAGCCAGTACGATCTTACGGGGAATGCGCGCTTTGTCGGACTTTGAGTATGAATTCCAGATGGCGCTGATGAACCGGCGCCAGACCAAGAACGTGGAAACCGTTTTTTTAATGAGCGGGTTTCGGTGGTTTTTTACCAGTTCCAATATAATCAAAGAAGTTGCGAGCTTCGGGGGATCGGTTAAAGGACTTGTGCCGGAAAATGTTCATCAACGACTGCTCGAGAAATTTAATCGAAAAAAAGTGTAATATGGATAATATCTTGGCTTGTATTCATCCATGTAGTTTTGAGGTAAGGAGAAAGGAATAAAGTTATGGGTGGTCTTTTCGGTGCTGTCACGCAAGACAGTTGTGTTCAGACGCTCTTTTACGGTACGGATTATCATTCCCATCTGGGTACCGAGCAAGCAGGCATGGCGGTGTATGGGGCCAGAGGATTCTATAACACCATTCATGGCATTTCACAGGCTCAATTCAAGTCTCGTTTTGTTGATGATTACAAGAAAATGGACGGTCATTCCGGAATTGGTGCCATAGACGATGACTCGCCGCAGCCACTGATTTTTCGTTCCAAGTTCGGTATTTACGCTGTGGCGGCAACCGGTTTGATTACGAATAAGAAAGAACTGGTCAGCGAGCTGCTCAACGAAGGGGCGTCTTTTACGGAAATGGCTGGAGGGGGCGTCAATAACGTGGAAATCGTTGCGTCTCTGATTAACCGTGGCGATAATATTGTCGAAGGTATTGCCTCCATGCGTGGCATTATTGAAGGATCGATTTGTGTTTTAGTGCTGACCCCGGAAGGCATTTATGCAGCGCGCGACAAGGTTGGCCGTTTTCCTCTGGCTGTGGGCCAAAGCAGGGATGATGAACGAAAATCTTATGTTGTTGCAACGGAAGCCAGCTCATTTGAAAATCTCGGATACAGATTGCATCGGTTTTTAGGGCCGGGAGAAATTGTTTTGCTTTCAACGGATGGCGTCAAACAACTCAAACCGGAAGGCAATCAAAAGAAAATCTGTTCGTTTTTGTGGATTTATACAGGATCTCCGTCATCCACGTATGACGGTATTTCCGTGGAAAGCACAAGAGAGCGTTGTGGACGCTATTTGGCAAAACGTGACGATGTCGAGGCGGATTTTGTCGCCGGTGTTCCGGATTCCGGAGTTGGTCATGCGATCGGCTATGCCATGGAATCCGGCATTCCCTACCGGAGGCCCTTGGTAAAATACACCCCTGGCTACGGCAGGAGCTATACACCGCCCACTCAGGAAATACGAAATCTTATCGCAACGATGAAGCTTTTTGCTGTTCGGGAAGTGATCAATGGCAATCGCATGATCATTTGTGATGACTCCATTGTGCGCGGAACGCAGTTGAAGAATTTAACCGTTAAAAAATTATGGGACAATGGCGCGAAGGAAATTCACATTCGTCCCGCTTGTCCTCCGTTGATGTTTCCCTGTATTTATGCTTCCTCAACGCGTTCGACGGCCGAACTGGCCTGCCGTAAAGCGATACGCGATCTGGAAGGAAAGGATATTGAAGATGCCGGGGAATACCTGGATACCTCTTCGCCGAAATATGCAAAAATGATTGACTGGATCCGTCGTGACATCAATGTAACATCATTGCAATATTTATCCATTGAGGACATGATTGCAGCCATTGGATTGTCGGCGGACCAGCTTTGCCTACACTGCTGGCTGGGAAAATAGCGGTTAGTGGATAGCAAATGGTTTTCATGTCTCTTACGCCAGAGCGGGGGAAATAAAAAGATGACACATTATGTTGGCAAGCGCAGGAAAACTCGTGAGATTCATCTTGGAGACGTTAAAATCGGCGGCGAAGCGCCTATTGTCGTCCAGTCCATGACCAATACGGACACGCGAAATATTGAAGAAACCGTTCAACAAATCAATGATTTACAGGAAGCCGGTTGTGAAATAGTCCGCGTTGCCGTGCCGGACGAAGACGCTGCTGAGGCGATTCCTGCGATTAAGCGAAAAATTCATATTCCTTTGATTGCCGACATTCATTTTCATTATCAACTAGCCCTCAAGGCCATCGAAAATGGTGCGGACGGAATCAGAATCAATCCTGGAAACATGGCCAAAGAGAGAATCTCTCAAATCGTGCGGGCTGCCAAAGACAGGCAGACAGTCATCCGTATCGGTGTTAATGCCGGTTCGCTGCAAAAGGACCTGGTCCTGGATTATGGCGGTGTTACGGCGGAAGCTCTTTATGTCAGTGCGTTGCGCAATATTGAAATGTTTGAGGACATGGGGTTTGATTTAATCAAGTTATCCGTCAAATCCTCGGATGTGCCGATGATGATTGAAGCCTACCGGCGAATTGCTGCCGAAACGGATTATCCGCTTCATCTTGGGGTTACGGAAGCGGGAACGCTGGTGGACGCAGCGGTAAAGTCCGCACTGGGTATCGGGATGCTGCTTTACGAAGGTTTGGGAGATACGCTTCGTGTCTCGGTTACCGGTGAACCGGTTCAGGAAATGCCGATTGCTTACAGCATTTTACGGGCGTTAAATATCCGTAAGGTCGGACCGGAAATTATTTCATGTCCCACTTGCGGACGGTGCCAGATCAATTTGGTGGATTTGACGGAAAAAGTTGAAAAAGCGCTGGCCGGCAGAAAAAACTATATCAAAATTGCGCTCATGGGCTGTGTGGTTAACGGTCCGGGTGAGGCGGCTGAAGCAGATATTGGTATCGCGGGCGGCAACGGATTTGGGATGATGTTTAAAAAAGGCGTAGCCTATAAAAAAGTGGAAGAAAAGGACTTTGTTCCTGTATTGCTTGAGGAAATCACAGCCTTGGATCGTGAAAAATAAGGAGGTTCCATGCGCTACTCGGAAATGCACCTGCCTACCGGACGGGAAGTGCCGTCCGATGCGGAAGTGATCAGCCATAAACTTATGATTCGCGCGGGAATGATTCGGAAGCTGACCAGCGGAATATACTCCTATCTTCCGCTCGGCTATCGCGTTATTCGAAAAGTCGAACAAATTGTCCGCGAAGAAATGGACAGAGCAGGCGCTCAGGAAGTTCATCTGCCAATGGTTCAGCCGGCTGAACTCTGGCAGGAATCCGGACGTTGGACTTTTTACGGGAAGGAGCTTTTGAGATTCCGTGACCGTAATGCCCGCGACTATTGCCTTGGACCCACTCATGAAGAAGTGATTACAGACCTGGTCCGCCATGATGTAAAGACCTACCGGCAACTGCCGCTCAATCTCTATCAGATACAGACCAAATTCCGCGATGAAGTGCGTCCCCGCTTTGGCGTCATGCGGTGCCGTGAATTCGGCATGAAAGACGCGTACAGTTTTGATGCAGATGAGGCGGGAGCGGAGAAAAGCTACCAAAAAATGTTTACCGCTTATAATAACATTTTCCGGCGTTGTGGTTTAAAATATCGTCCGGTTGAGGCGGATTCGGGAAGTATTGGTGGAAGTTATTCCCATGAATTCATGGTCATGGCTGAATCGGGAGAGGATGCGATTGTTTTTTGCGAAAAATGCAATTATGCCGCGAATCTGGAAAAAGCGGAAATCGCCCGACCGGAAAAAACCGCCATTGCTGAAACGGACCCACTGCCGATGGAGAGCGTGGAAACGCCAAATGTTCGTACGATAGAAGAGGTCAGCGGTTTCTTGAATGTGTCGCCCAAGCAGATTGTCAAAACGCTGATTTTCAACGCCGACGGGAAATCATGCGCTGTGCTGATTCGGGGCGATCAGGAAGTCAATGAAATCAAAGTAAAAAATGTTCTGGGTGCAGCCCAGTTGGAATTGGCGGATGATGAAATGATTCTACAGGCCACTGGTGCGCCACGAGGTTTTGCGGGGCCTGTCGGCATAAAAACCCGTGTGCTTGCGGATTATTCCCTTATGAATCTGAACAATATGGTTGTCGGTGCAAACAAAACTGATTATCACTTAAAAAACGTGAACTTGGAGCGCGATTTTAAAGTTGAATCTTATGCTGATTTGCGGATTTCCCGGCCCGGCGATCTTTGCCCGCGCTGTTCGGGAATGATTCAATTTGTCCGCGGCATTGAAGTGGGGCATGTTTTCAAGCTGGGCGTCAAATACAGCAAGGCCATGAAGGCACTCTACCTGGATCGGGACGGAAAAGAAAAGACAATGATCATGGGCTGCTATGGCATTGGTATCGGCAGAACGGTGGCCGCCTGCATTGAACAGAATTTTGACCAAAATGGCATGATCTGGCCCATGCCGCTTGCGCCTTTCAAGGTGATTGTTGTTCCCGTAAATATCAATGAACCGGCAGTGATGAAAGCGGCGGAAGACATTTATGCTGAGTTGCAGAAATGCGGAGAAGAAGTCATTCTTGATGACCGTGACGAACGGGCGGGAGTGAAATTCAAGGACGCGGATCTTATCGGCATTCCCCTGCGGATTGTAGTGGGGGCAAAGAATCTGGCCAACGGCCAGGCGGAACTGAAAATACGCAAAACAGGTCAAAGCACTCTTCATGCAATAACGGATCTGGTATCCCAAGTCCGCGAAATCATTGCTGCAGAAATGCACAATGCCGCTTAATCTTTTAAATCGGAACGGGGAATTTCCATGTTAAGAATTAATGATATTCTTGATAAGGCTCAAGCCTACCTTTATGAGGATGCAGAGCTGGAGATGATCCAAAAGGCTTATATATACTCGGCCACCGTTCATCAGGGGCAGGTACGTTTATCCGGCGAGCCTTATCTTACCCACCCCATGGAGGTTGCCGGAATTCTTGTGGATATGAAAATGGATGCGGCGACGATCATCAGCGGACTGTTGCATGACACCATTGAAGACACCCTGACCACACAGGAGCAGATTGAGCGGGAATTCGGCCAGGATGTGGCGTTTCTTGTAAGCGGGCTTACCAAACTCAGCCGGATTTCGTGCGGTTCGCAAGAGGAGCGGCAGGCGGAAAATTTCCGGAAAATGATCCTGGCGATGTCTTCCGATATTCGTATTCTGATTGTTCGGCTGGCCGATCGTATTCATAACATGAGAACTCTTCAATATCAGAAGCCGGATCGAAAGAACTTCATTGCCCGCGAAACGATGGATGTGTATGCCCCTCTGGCCAATCGTCTGGGGATTAATTGGATGAAGACGGAATTGGAAGATCTGGCTTTCCGCTATATCTCTCCGGATGCCTTCCATGAAATTCAATCCCGCGTCGCCAAATCTCAAGAGTCTCGCAATCGCTACACGGAAGAGGTAAAGAAAATCATTTTTGACGAGCTTTCCAAAGCGTCTCTGCAATGTGAAGTGGAGGGCAGGGCAAAGCATTTATACGGCATTTATAAAAAAATGCATGAACAGCATATCAATTTTGATGAAGTTTATGATGTGATTGCTTTCCGACTGGTCATGGATTCGGATCTGGACAGAAGCTGCTATGAAGCGCTCAGTATTGTGCACGCCCTGTGGAAGCCGATTCCCGGCCGCTTTAAAGACTATATCGCCATGCCCAAAGCCAATAATTACCAGTCCCTGCATACGGCGGTGATCGGGCCTTACGGGGAAAGAGTGGAAATTCAGATCCGGACTCGCGCCATGCATGAATGGGCTGAAAAAGGGATTGCCGCTCACTGGCGTTACAAGGAAGGTAAAGCGTTTCATGACGGCGAGGACAATCAGATTAAAAAGCTGCGGGAAGCTCTTGAAATTCAACAGGAAATCAAAAATCCGAAAGAATTCATGTCGAATCTGAAAATGGCGCTTTTCCCCGAAGAAGTTTATGTTTTTACGCCCCACGGGGATGTGAAATCTTTTCCCAAGGGAGCAACGCCTATTGATTTCGCCTACAGCATCCATACGGATGTCGGTCATCAATGTATCGGAGCGAAAGTGAATCGCAATATCGTACCGCTGCGGTACCAGCTGCAAAACGGTGATCAGATCGAAATCATCACACAGTCAGGCCATCATCCCAGCAAAGATTGGCTGAAATATGTGGTGACATCACGGGCCATTTCCAAAATCCGTAACTGGATCAATCTGATGGAAAAAACCAGTTCTCTGAATTTGGGCAAGGATTTGCTGGAAAAGGAATTTCGGCGGAACCATCTGAAATTTGCCGGTGTGATCAAATCCGAGGAGATGAAAAAAATTCTGGCGGATTATTCCCTGCAGACGCTTGACGATTTGATTTCACAGGTGGGATACGGACGCATCTCTCCCCGGCAGGTTGTTCATTATTTTCTTGTTCAGGAAACGCCGAAGGAAGCGGAAAAACTGCCGGAAAAAACCAGGAAAAAGGATAGCGGCGTGCCGTCGATGGGGATTTCTCTGACCGGTATTGACGATGTCATGGTAAAATTTGCCAAATGTTGTAACCCGATTCCCGGAGATGACATTTCCGGTTATATTTCCCGCGGGCGCGGCATTACCGTGCACACACAGAATTGTCCGCATCTGAAGAGACTGGATCTTGAGAGAATCGTGGACGTGACCTGGGATGTTCGTCAGAAGCATTCCTATCCCGTTCATATCAAGGTGGTTTGCAATGACCGTAAGGGAGTGGTCACAGAAGTCAGTTCCGTCATCACGGCGATGGATGTCAACATTAGTTTTGCACATGTGGAAACTACGGATATGATTGCCAATTGTAACTTTGTTCTGGATGTTTATGATACGCAACAGCTCAATGCCATTTTTTCCGCCATTCGGCAGTTGAAAATTGTCCGTTCTATTGAAAGGATACGCAAGGCCTGAATATCAGATTACTATTTATTTGGCGGTTGACAAAAGCCGCTTCATTGCGATAAGCAGCGTACGCTATAGGTGATGGGAGATAGGTTACAAGCTACGAACTATGGACTACGAGCTATGAACTTAAAACAAAAAACTGTGAGATGCAAATGACGCATTCTTATTATAAATATGTTGTCGCCTTGATTTCCGTTTTGGTCTTTTTTTTGATGGCGGGAATCGTGTGGGCCCAAACCGGCAAGCCAATTGTGGTGATTGATCCGGCTCATGGCGGTAAAGACCAAGGTGTTTTGGGGATTCACCAGGCGGCTGAAAAAGATCTGACGCTGGCCATTGCACTGGCCATGCAAAGGGAGTTGGCTCAAGACAGCAGAATCCAAGTGGTTTTAACCAGAAATGATGACAGGACAGTTTCTGTGGAAGATCGCCGGGAGAAAATTCAGAAATTGCATCCCGCGATGGTTTTAAGCCTGCATGTCAATGCAGGCTTTGGAAGAAATTCATCCGGTTTTGAAATGTATTACCCAGGTTTTAAGTCGCTTGAAGCTTCTCGAGCAGGAGAAAATGGGCAAACCGTCACGTCGCAAAACCAATATCTGGGAGATGCGGTAAAATTGGCTCGTCTGACGCAAAAAAATCTTGATGTTCTTTTTCCGCGGAAGGGCAGGGGCCTTCGGGAAGCCATGACGCCTCTGTCAGAAGGATTGTCTGTACCCGTGCTGGTGGTGGAACTCGGTTTTGTCACGAATGCAGAAGAAAAGAAAAAGCTAACGGACGGGAAAATACAGGCAGATATCGCCAGGGCGCTGGCCAAAAGTGTTCAGGCATTCTTCTAAAGGCTTAGCATTGAAAAGATATTTCGATAGAAAACAGAATGATTTGCGGCCGGTCCGAATGACCAATGCCTATTTACGCGATGTGCCCGGTTCTGTTTTGGTAGAGTTTGGCCACACAAAAGTCTTGTGTGCGGCGTCACTCGATGACAAGACACCGCCTTTTTTAAAGAATACCGGCAAGGGGTGGCTTACAGCGGAGTACGCCATGCTGCCCATGTCCACGTCATCCCGATCAGCGCGGGAGTCTGCCCGGGGGAAAATCGGCGGCCGGACCCATGAAATTCAGAGATTGATCGGCCGTTCGTTGCGAGCCGTGACGGATTTGACGGCTTTTGGAGAGCGGACGATTTACATTGATTGCGATGTGATTCAGGCGGATGGAGGAACTCGCACGGCTTCAATTACCGGAGCGTTTGTGGCGCTGATGGATTTGTTCAAATACATGCGGACACAAGGATTGGTAAAAGATATTCCTGTGCAAGATTATGTCTCAGCAGTCAGTGTCGGCATCGTGCAGGATCAGCTTTTGCTGGACCTGGATTATGCGGAAGATGCGCAGGCGGATGTGGATATGAATTTTGTCATGACGGGCGCGGGCCTGTTCATTGAAGTGCAGGGAACGGCGGAGCACAAGCCGTTTGGCAAGGATCAACTCGATGAAATGACTTCGCTGGCAAAATCCGGTATAGAGCGCCTCATTGCCTGCCAGAAAGAAGTTATTGGCGACTGGCGGTTATGAAAATCGTTTTTGCAACCAGGAATGAAGGCAAGGTTCGTGAAATCAGAGAAATGCTGCGTTTTTCAGATGTAGAATTGATTTCTCTGAATGAATTTGATGCGATACCGGACATTGTGGAGGATGGTCAGACCTACCTGGAAAATGCTTTGAAAAAAGCAAAAATCATTTCTGAAATGACTGGTGAAACCGTGCTGGCCGATGATTCGGGACTATCCGTGGATATTCTTAACGGAGAACCGGGGGTTTATTCCGCCCGTTATGCCGGCGAAAAAGCTACGGATGAGGATAATATCACCAAGCTCTTGGAAAAATTAAAGAATATTCCAGAGCACAAAAGAAAGGCGTCTTTCTTTTGTGCTCTGGTGCTGTATGATCCGGATGGTCAATATTGTTCTTTTGAGGCAGGATGGGCAGGCAGAATTATTGACGAAGGGCGGGGGAAAAACGGTTTTGGTTACGATCCGATTTTCCTTTGTCCGGGTCTGAACAAAACAGCCGCAGAATTGTCGCCGGATATTAAAAATACGGTGAGCCATCGAGGTCAGGCTTTTGCGAAGTTGAAAGCTTATCTCGACAGAGGGCGTAATCGATAAAAAAACGGGGCGTAGCGCAGCCTGGTAGCGCGCTTGGTTTGGGACCAAGATGCCGCAGGTTCAAATCCTGCCGCCCCGACCAGTAAAATCAAGGACTTGCGCATTATTTGGCAAGTCTTTTTTTGAGCTGAACGGTTGTATCAAGAAACACGGCATCAGAAATCTCATCGTTTTTTCAAGGACACCCTTTCTTTGATTTTGAAAGACATAATGGCAGCCTCACATTAGTAAGTATCATTACATTCGAAAAATCTTACCCAACCCCTTTAAGAAAGAGGC
>DAOLNX010000089.1:0-13134 GCA_035416785.1 Smithellaceae bacterium
CGGCAGGGGAAGGGGATGCCGATTCGCTGACTGAATTCATCAATGGAACGGATCCATCGTCCATTAGGGGTTTATCAGACATATTTTATTACCTCCGTGTTTCTTTTTACTTGCTCTGAGCCTGTAAGAAAGTCAAGAAAAATTGCAAGTTCGGACCAGGCATGTTCTGCAGGAAATCTCCGGTTGACAGGCGAATGAGCAGGGCTTAAAATCGTGCCATCAAGACAAGGAGACTTCAGATGAGAAAAAGGACGAAGATGATGGTTGTTGCAGGGCTTGCCGGAATGATCTGCTGCCTGATCGGTTGCGCCGGTTTGATGGGTAAGGACGCAGGCCGTTTTGAACCCAGTGATGCGGCATTCGACCATTTTGAAAAATTTGTTTTTTCTTCTGAATATCAGTATTTTATCGGCGGATCGGACGTATATCCCCTTGTGCTTTTTGGACTGAACCGGAATTATCGCATCGATAGCGATGAATCCCTCTGGAAGAAAATCGACCCCAACCGGGAGGTGCTTTCGGAGCTTGTCTCGAACATGCAAAGAAGAGCGATGGAATGTTGCATGCAAAGTCCACATGGTTTTGATATTCTTGACGGTTCTGGACAAAAAATTGGAGAAGCATATACCATGCTTGGGTTTATCATGGGAATAAAAATGAAGGGAGAGGGGAAAGTGGTGATTTATCCACCCATCGACAATGATGAAGTAAAAAGGTATCAGGACAGAAGCACGGGCCGGTCGAGGTGAGTGAAGAAATTTGAACATCGGATGTCGTCAGGTCAGTAAAGTTTTTGTTTTCATGATGAGAATCCGATGCGCATCTTCCTCGGCATATTCAAAAATATGCAAAATGACATCCAGCGGACGAACGGAACCGGTCTGGGAGTGGCGAAGGCAAAGGGTTGCTTTTTTTTCCAGCATATCCAGCGTTATGGATTCGACAAAGGGGCGGATGTCCCGTGTAACGGTTTTTCCTTTGGCTTTTCGTGAAATCAGAAAGGATGAGGCGGCCAGAAAAAGATCAATGCGCTGAATGATGTTTTTCAGGGTTTGTTCATTCGTCGAGTCGGGCAATGTCAGTTCGTAGGTAAAGCCGTAAAGGGAATGTGCCAGTTCCCTGGCGGTATAGGATAGGGTTTCTATTTGCGTAATGACTACACCTTCGGGCAATGCCCCGTTGATTTCTCCTTGAAGCAGGGACAGGTCTTTGGAATATTCCAAAGCCGTGACATCCAGGTATTCCTGAAGGCTGGCCATTCCCACGGATGTGGCGGTGGAAAAGGAGATTTTGGGATGCGGATGGAAGCCGGAGGAATAGACAAGCGAAAGCGAACTGCGGCGAAGAGCACGGGTCAGAGCCGCCGCCATTTCCAGATGAGATAAAAATCTTGCCCGTCCGGTTTTGGCAAAGCTCAGACGGTACGTTTTTTCAAAGGAGAGGGCTGGTCTTGGTTTGAAGTTTTTGGTCGTGTTCGGGCAGTCCCGGCCGGAAAAAACATTGCCAGGACTCTCTGTATCACAGACGCCGCAGTTCAGGCAGGTATCGTATCGGCAATCCGGCGTAGCGGTTTGTTCCTCTGCCCTTCGTTTTTCCTGAAGGAGAAAATCTCTGCTGACACCGCAATCGATGTTGTCCCAAGGCAGCGGGAAGTCAGTGGGGCGCTCCCGTAGATATTCATCAACAATGATGCCCGTTTCCCGGATGGCGTCCTGCCAAAGCTCAAAATGAAGAATTTCGCTCCAGCCGTCAAAACGGCAGCCTTTACGCCATGCGCATTCCAGGAGTGTTCCCACTTGCTCATCCCCCCGCGAAATCAATCCTTCCAGCAAGCTCATGCGTGCGTCGTGCCATTTTACGCTCAGGTTACGGTTATTCATGCGATGGCGAATAAAATTTTGTCGGTCGATCGTTTCTTCCAGCCCAAGCTGTTTTTCCCACTGGAAGGGCGTATGCGGTTTGGGGACAAAGGTGGAGAGGCTGACGGTAACCTGGCCCCGTCGGCGTGCCATGCGCAGTGTTGCATAAGCCAGATCGATGATGCCCTGCAAATCCCTTTCTTCCTCGTGGGGCAGGCCGATCATGAAATAAAGTTTAAGCGCTTTCCATCCTGCTTCAAATATTTTATCCACGGACGCCAGCAAATCCTCTGCGGTATTTCCTTTGTTGATGATTCGGCGCATTTTGTCCGTTCCGGCCTCGGGTGCCAGGGTGAAACTGGTTTTTCGGGTGCGCCGGATTTCTTCAATCAGTGTTTCGGAGAGAGACTCGACACGAAGTGACGGCAGGGCCAGCGCAACTTTTTCGTTGAAGTGTTTTTGCATCAGATGCTGGATCAGAGGCTCAATACAGCTGTGGTCTCCGGAGCTTAACGACAAAAGGGATATTTCATCATGTCCCGTCGCCTGCAAGGCTTTCCCGGCCATTTCCGCCACCAGGGCCGCGTCTCTTTCCCGATAAGGACGCCACAGCATGCCTGCCTGGCAGAAGCGGCAGCCCCTGGTGCAGCCGCGGGCGATTTCCACAACGATGCGGTCGTGAACGGTTTGCATGAGCGGCACGATTGGCGCGACAGGATGGGGCCATTCGTTTAACAGGATAACTTTTCTTTTTTTGATTACCTTATCTTTTGCGTGCAGGGCCGGCACATAAACGCCGTCAATCTTTGCCAGGTTTTCCAGACGTTTGTTCCTTTCCAGATTTTGACGTTTTCCTTCGGCGGTGATCTGAAGAATTTCCTCAACAGCTTGTTCACCTTCGCCGATGACGAAAGCATCAATGAAAGCGCCAAGCGGCGCCGGGTTGAAAGCGCAGGGGCCGCCGGCGATCACCAGCGGGTCATATTCCCTGCGTTTTCCTGCCCGCACAGGAATGTGTCCCAAATCCAGCATATTCAGAAGGTTGGTGAAAGACAATTCATACTGCAGCGAAAAGCCGATCAAATCAAAATCAGCCATCGGTCTTCCAGATTCCAGCGATGTCAGGGGAACACCTCGGGAACGCAATTGTTTTTCGCGGTCCGGCCAGGGGGCAAAACAGCGTTCAGCAGATGCATCAGGATGCGAATTGATTATGGCATAAAGAATTTGCAGTCCCAGATGCGACATACCCACTTCATAAGTATCTGGAAACGCCAGCAGAAAGCGTACAGCGTCCTTTGAATTGCGTATAGCGTTGACTTCCGTGCCAAGATAGCGGCTGGGTTTTTCGACGGCGGACAACAGTTCATCCGAAAGGCTTGGGGTCATGATCAACTTTCCATGCGGAGGTGAATTCGCCGGTTATTCTTCATCGCTGTCCGATGGAGGCGGTGTCCGGTATTTAAAGGGATTTTTCTGGATGTCTTTCAATAGGGATAAGGCCATTTTTTGTGCGAAATTCGGTGAGGAAAGATAAGGCAGAGAATTGTTTTTAAAGGTTTCCATTAAATCGGCACGGACGGAAGACTCTTCAGGATCAGACACAAAAGAACGTTCCATTTTCCTTTCATAAGTCAACTCGTTGCCAAAAATTCCGGTGAGCTGAAGATAGTCTTCCCTTGAGGAAAAAAATGATTCCAGAACTTTGACTTTCATCTGAAAGGATAATTCGACTTTTACCGTGTCCTGGGCAATGCGTTTGGATAAATCCCTAATGGTCAGAATGAGGCCGTTGGGCAGGGGAAGAGTTTCGATGGATTCCATTTTTTCTTTCCTGTTTTTTTATTTTTCGCAAAGGCGTCTAGCATTTTTATTCTTGACCTGCAATGCTAATCCTTCTATAAATGCCTCAATTATTTTTACGTTACCCAAAAGTGCGGATCATGAAAACATCCAATGCCATATTACTTCTGTCGTGTCCCGACCGCAAAGGTTTGGTGGCAAGGCTTTCCAATTTTATTTTTCAGAATAACGGCAATATTCTGGAGGCGGATCAATACACTTCCCAGCGGGAAAAAATGTTTTTTATGCGTATCGAATGGGAATTGGAGGGTTTTGCCCTCAACCGCGAGGAAATTCCCGTGGTCTTTGCTCCTCTGGCTCGCCAGTACGGCATGAAATGGAGGCTGCATTTTGCCGATGAACGGCCCCGAATGGCAATATTTGTTTCCAGGAACCTGCATTGCCTGCATGATTTGATTTTGCGAATGCACATGGGGGAATTGAACGCATGTGTGGAGGCGGTTGTCAGCAATCATTCCGAAGCGCAGGATCTTGTGGAGCAGTTCGGAATCAGGTTTTTTCATTTTGCCATTACGCCGGACAATAAACGGGAACAAGAGAAAAAACAGTTGGCGCTTTTGCGTGAGCTCAACGTCGATCTGATGGTGATGGCGCGTTACATGCAGATTTTAACCGGCGAATTCATTGGGGAATATGTCAACCGGATTATTAATATCCATCATTCTTTCCTGCCCGCGTTTTCAGGCAGCCATCCCTATCAGCAGGCGTTTGACCGGGGAGTCAAAATCATCGGGGCAACCGCACATTATGCCACCGAACAGTTGGACGAGGGCCCTATCATTGCCCAAGATGTTGAAAAAATCAGCCACCGCGATACGGTTGATGATATACAGACCAAAAGCCGGGATCTGGAAAGGGTTGTTCTGGCCCGGGCTCTGCGCCTGCATCTGGATCACAAAATTATTGTTCACGGAGCCAAAACGGTGGTTTTTGAATAGTCGGCATCGGATTTCCGGCAAGAAATGAGGTAGTTTGAAAAATGAAAGTTTTATGTCAGCCGGACAGCGACAAATCGTGCGGCGCTTGCTGTGGTCTTTATAATTATGTGGACAGCTCCCGTGATTCGTTGACCCGAAGGCTTTCCACACGAACAAAGCGATTTCGGGAAATGGTCAAAGGGCCGGATGACATTGCTCGCTATGCAGAGGCGACTTTTGCCGCCGAAGACTTTTCCAAACGATACGAAGTGATCTACTGCTGCGAATATCTTGGATTTTTGGATGAGGAGCAAAAGAAAGTCGGTTGCCTGGTTCATCCCATGCAAAATGACGGTGTGGATATGCGGACAGGATCTTTTTACGGTCAGGAAGTGTGTGCCGGGCATATTTGCCCCAGTCATCATTTTATTCCCATCTCCCAGCAGAACATTTTGCTCAAGATGATTGACGACTGGTATCTTTACGGGTTATGTCTGACAGACATCGATCTGGTGGTGACCTATTTCCGTTTGGTTGCCGACCGGCTGGGGCAGGAGCTCAAACCGGAGATTTTTGATCATGAAGGTCCAAAACAAGTGGCTCTGGAGTATTTTTCCTGGAAAACCACCTGGCCTTTCCGATCGGCAGAGGCCAATCGTTTGGGCAAGTATTACTTCGACGGATCCCAGTACATGATCAGCCACATTGACTATGAAAAATTCGGCCGGCCGATCTCGCCATTGAATGCGATTTTGTTGAGCTTGTCTTCGGAGTTTCATAACGCAGAAGAACTGGAAGAAGCGGAAAACCTGATCGAGTCGAATCTTCAACGTTTGGTTGCCGCGATTTCCCGAAATTTTTAATTTTCATTGACATCGGGCATCTGCTTTCGTTAGAAGAAGCCTGAATCATCATTTCAGCAAAGGATGCTCAGAGGTGGAAAATGTCCAACGAAGTGCTTTTTTCACAGGAATCCATTCAAAAACGCGTACGGGAACTTGCCTGCGAAATATCCAGAGATTATGATGGATCTGAATTGTTGGTGGTCGGTGTTCTCAAAGGCGCTTATATTTTCATGGCAGATCTTGTTCGGGCTCTGACGGTTTCCTGCCGGATGGATTTTATCCGCGTGTCCAGCTATGGATCCCAAACGGAAAGCTCGGGATCTGTTCAAATTACGAAGGATATTGAAATGTCCATGGACGGCCGGAACGTTCTGGTGGTTGAGGATATCGTGGATACGGGCTTGACCCTTCGTTATATTGTTGACATTTTCACAGCCAGAAATCCGAAATCCATCAAAGTATGCGCTTTTCTGGACAAGCGCAAAAGAAGAAAAATTCCTTTTGAGGCAGACTATGTCGGTTTTACCATGGATGACGGTTTTGTGGTGGGCTATGGCCTTGATTATAACGAGGAATATCGATATTTGCCGGACGTGTGCACGCTTGAGGCCGGGTCTGGCCGGATGCAAGAGGGAAGAAAATGATTATACAATGCAAACAATGCCGAACAAAATTCCGTTTTGATGACACACAGATGATTGATGACGGAATCTGGCTGCGCTGCAGTCGCTGTCAGCATGTGTTTTTTCAGGACAATCCGCTCAAAAGCGCCAAGCCCGGCATGCCGGCCGTGCCATCTTCCGTTCCTGAAAAACCAGCCAGCCGTTTGGCTTTTGAACCTGCGGTGGCCGGAATCGGCGACCGTCAGGGCAGTGGATCGGAAACCTTGTCCCGGAACGTGATGGAACCTCCCAAAGACGCTGGCGGAATATTGCCCGAAGAAACGGATGCAAAAAGGGAGAGGATCAATTTTGCAGACATCGAATTTTCACAGGATCAGGAAAACGCCGATGAAACCGATCCATCCGGGACGGTTTCCGACGGAGAAACCAAGCCCGGTGCCGCAAAGAAAAGCAAAACGATCCTGTTGGCACTTTGGGCGCTGCTGGTGATTGTGATTGTGCCGGCCATGATTTATTATTTTGCTTTTCCTCAAATGGGAGAACGTTATCTTCAAGTGGGAGAGCGGGCCATCAATCTGGCGCTCGGTAATCTTGGGGTTTCCTGGACGCCGAAAATACAACCGGTGGCGGGACTGATCAAACTTCAGGACGTCCGGCAGAGAATGGTCAACAATTACGTCATCGGCAATCTTCGCATTGTGGAAGGATATGCCGTGAATTCCGCTGATTTTGACGTTTCCCGCATCCTTCTGAAAGGGACCATTCTGGATGCTTATGCTGTGGTTCTGGGAGAGCGTCTGGTTTATGCAGGCAACGTGTTGACGGATGAGGAATTATCCAATTTGCCGGATGAGGAAATTGCGCAGAGATTGGCGGTTCCTTCAGGACATAACCATCTGAATGAAAAAATCGCGCCCAACGGCCGGATACCCTTTATGATTGTTTTTACAAACGATGCACCGGGAGTGATGAAGACCATGGTCAAGATTGTCAATGCCGAGCGCCTCCTGTAAGAGATTCCGGGATGACGATGATGAAGGAAACAAGGATTTGAGATACGAAGGCAAAATTTACAGGCCTTTTAGTGAGGCCAATAGTTATTTGTTGCAATGCGCCATCGGTTGTTCCCATAATCAGTGCACATTTTGCGGCATGTACAAGAGTGTAAAGTATCGTGTTCGGGAAACTGCGGAAATTCTCGAAGACATCCGCAGGGCAAAAAATTATTACGGCGATGTGGAAAAGGTTTTTCTTTGCGACGGCGATGCAATGGCCATCGAGACGGATACGCTCCTGGAAATTATTGCGGCGCTTCGGGCGGCTTTTCCTTCTCTTCGCCATGTGGCCACGTATGTCGGTCCGAAAAGCGCTATTCTGAAGACCCCCGGCGAACTCCAGGCGTTAAGCCATGCCGGACTGAAAAAAGCCTATATCGGGGTGGAAACCGGCGATGATGCTCTGTTGAAAAAAGTGAAAAAAGGCGTGGGCTATGATGAAATGCTGGAGGCCGGGCAAAAGCTCGTGGAGGCGGATATTAATTTATCCGCCATGGTTTTACTGGGTCTGGCCGGCCCGGGAGATGCATCGGTCCGACACGCACTGGCTACGGCCAAAATCTGCAACGAAATGAAGCCGCAGTATCTGGCGGCGCTCACCGTGACGCCCGTTCCGGGAACCGTTCTTTTCCGGCAGGCAAATTCTGGCGAATTTCAAATGCTTGATCCGTTCGAGACCTTGGCGGAAATGAAAATCATCTTTGAGAACATTATGATAGACAATCTGAAATTCGTAGGGACCCATGCCTCCAACTACCTGCCGGTTACCGGAACGCTTCAAAAAGACAAACCTAAAATGATTGCGTTGGTGGAACAGGTTCTTCAAGGGCGGGATAAACGAATGCTGCGTCCCGATGAGCTGCGCGGTCTTTAATGAAAAAGCGATGGAGAAAGAATGGATGAAAAACCAAACCCGGACTAATGAGGATCTGCTGAAAGAAATATCCGCTTTGAAAAAGAAGATGGAGAAGCTGGAAAAAGTGAAAACCGCTCATCGTAGTTCAGAGACTGCGCTCCGGGAATGCGAAAACCGTTATCGCCAAATGGAAGAGCGCTATCGATGCATCCTGGAAGACATGGAAGAGGCTTATTATGAAGTGGATTTGAAAGGCAACCTGAGTTTTTTCAATGACACAGCGATCAGCAATCTCGGTTATGATGAAGACGCTACACTGGGCATGAATTATCGCCACTATATGGACGAAGAAAATGCGCGAAAGCTTGGCGAAACATACAACAGCGTTTTCCTGACCGGCAAGCCGGTAAAACACCTTGAATGGGAAATCACCGGCAAAAACGATACTATCATCCCGGTGGAAAGTTCCGTATCGCTGGTTCGGGATGTGCAGGGCAATCCTGTCGGATTTCGGGGCGTGATCCGGGACATTACTGATCGCAAAAAGGCTCAGGATGAGCGCCTGAAACTGGCCTCTATTGTCCGGTACAGCAGCGAGATCATTTTTCTGGCCGATATTGAGGGACGCGTGGTTTTTTTTAACGAAACTTGTGCCAGAATGTTGGGCATTGATCCGGAAAAGGCCGGCGAAGTAAAGATTCAGGATATTGTCTCCGAAGATTTTCATCCAACGGTCCGGTCCGAGATCCTGCCCGCAATGCTTTCAGGCGGTACCTGGGAGGGGGAACTTCGCTATCGCAATGTTCAAACCGGCGCGCAGATGGATGTTTATGTGATGGCTCTGACGATTGCCAGCTTTGCCCATCATACGCCGTATTATATCGCCAGTATTGCCAGAGACATCACGGAGCAAAAAAAGGCGGTGCGAAGTCTTCGGCACTCTGAAGAGAATTACCGAAGTATCTTTGAAAACGCCCAGGAAGGCATTTTCCGATCCACACCGGAGGGAAAATTTATTGTGGCGAATTCAGCCATGGCGCGTATTCTGGGATATGATTCTCCCGAGGAACTGATCAGGAGCATTGACGGTATCGACCGACAGCTCTACGTTCGTCCTCACGAACATGCCCGTAATCTGGAACTGATTAAAAGGCATGATCAGGTTCTCAACGATGAAATTCAGTTATACCGGAAGGATGGGAGAAAAATTTGGGTGCATCTGGCTATGCGGGCCATTCGTGATGGCAAGGGGCGGTTGATGTTTCTTGACGGCCTTGTCGGGGACCTGACGGATCGCAAAGAAAATATTGCCAAGTTAAGAAAGGCACTGGGAGGAACCGTTCAGGCGATCGCCTCTCTGGTGGAAGCGAGAGATCCCTATACGGCGGGCCATCAGAGACGTGTGGCTGATTTGGCCCGTGCCATCGCGGGAGAAATGTCTCTTTCCTCCGAAATTATTGATGGTATCCGTCTGGCGGGTACAATTCATGATATCGGAAAAGTTTCGATACCGGCCGAAATACTCAGTTCTCCAAGAAAACTAAGCGAACTGGAATTTAGTTTGATCAAAACCCATGCTCAATCCGGATACGAAATCATTAAAGATGTTGAATTTCCATGGCCGATCGCCAGAATCATTCTTGAACATCACGAACGGGTGAATGGAACCGGATATCCAAACGGATTGTCGGGAGGAGATATTCTCCTGGAATCGCGGATTCTCGCGGTTGCCGATGTGGTGGAGGCAATGGCGACGCACCGTCCTTACCGGCCTTCTTTGGGACTGGATAAGGCATTGGAGGAAATCAACCGGAATCGCGGAACTCTTTACGACAGTGATGCGGTGAATGCCTGTCTGCGTCTTTTCCACGAAAAGGGCTACTGCATCAAGGAATAACCGTCAGCCCTGTTTTTTGTTCAATATCTTCGCGGGAAATGACGCCTGCTCTTAAAATTTTCGGGTTTTCAAAGGTGATGTCGATGATGGTTGAACCGAGCGCACTGTTTCCGCCTTGCAGATCGACAACCGCGTCGAGCCTGTCGCCAAGTTGGGCGATCACCTGATCCGCCGTTTGACATTCCGGCATTCCCGAAAGATTTGCACTGGTCGCTGTCAGAGGTCGGCCCGCTTTTTCGGCGATTTTCCTGGCACCTTTATGGCCAGACTGGCGAATGCCGATCTTTCCGGATTTTGCTGTCAGAAGTTGAGACAGATGAGGGACAGCCTCAAAGACGATCGTTAGGGGCCCTGGCCAGAATGCATCCATCAGGATTTCGGCTTTTTCCGGAATTTTTTGCGCCAGGCTGTAAATGTCCTGGCGGAAGCCGATCAACAAGGGAAGAGGATTACTGAAGTTGCGTCCTTTGATCTGAAAGATCCGTTTTATGGCTTGTTCCTGGGTGGCATCCGCTCCCAAACCGTAAAAAGTTTCCGTGGGATAGCCGATTACGCCACCTCCGGCCACAATTGCAGCGGCGCGCAAAAGGATATCTTCTTCAGAGCGGTCGGTGCTGATTCTCAGGATTTCCGGCATGTAAGCGTTTCCTGCTTTTTCTCAACGTCTTCTGCCATTTTTGCGACATAAGCCGCTAGCCGGATGTTCAGTTCCTGATCCGTCAGCGAAAGAAGGCGAACCGCGAAAAGGGCTGCGTTTTTTGCGCCTGCCTTGCCCAGCGCCATGGTGGCCACCGGAACGCCTCCCGGCATCTGAACGGTGGAAAGCAGAGCATCCAGTCCATGCAGGGATGTGGCATCAATGGGTACGCCGATGACGGGAAGAAGCGTTTGCGAGGCAATGACACCGGCCAGATGGGCAGCCGCACCTGCTCCGACAATAAGAATTTTCACGCCGCGCCCGGCGGCTGTTTTGGCGAATTTGGTTGTTCTCTCCGGTGTTCGATGTGCAGAGGTCAGCATGAACTCGTAGCGGATCCCAAATTCGTCCAAAATTTTTGCTGCTTCGGCCATAACCGGCAAATCTGAGTCGCTGCCCATCACGATACTGACTGTCACGCTTGAGGGGGCTTTTTGGGTTTTCATAAAAAACTCCTTTAGAAAATATTGATGGCTTTGCACGAGGCCCAAGCCCTTAACGCATTCAGTTGCACTTTGCAAGATGCTTTTATTTTTGAAAAATTTTATTGTCCATATTAAAGGATTGCTTTTGAATAGTTGAATAATGTCTTGATATTAAATGGAAATAATTAAATATCATTATTCGGATCATTCTGGCCAAATTCGGTTGACATCGTCAAATTCTCCTCATATACTTCACTCTCAAAAATAAAATGAATACCCGTTCATCCTGAAGGAGAAAAAATGAAAGAGAATTTGTACAAATACTTGAGTGGCAACGAATATCCGGGCCGCGGCATCTGTATTGGAAAAACGAAAAGCGGAAAGCTGGCTTTGATTGCCTACTTTATCATGGGTCGCAGCGTAAATAGCCGCAACCGTGTTTTTGATCCGATTGACGGAGGTATCCGCACTTTGGCGGCTGATCCTTCTAAAATGACTGATCCGCATTTGATTATTTACAACCCTGTTTTAACTTTGGAAGATACCACCATTGTCACCAACGGTGATCAAACCGATACGATCCGGAATTTTATTGCCGGCAGCGATTATCCGGGTTTTGGATTTGAGGCGGCTCTCAATACCCGGACCTTTGAGGATGACGAACCCAACTGGACGCCCCGCATTTCCGGTGTGGTGAATATGAGATTGGGCGGATACAAATTGAGCATCCTGAAAAGCGCCGGTGGAAATGAAAAGAGTGTCCAACGCTTTGTGTTTGATTATCCTCAGCCTTTGCCGGGAGAAGGGCATTTTATCAGCACTTATCAATGCAATGGGTCGCCGATCCCCAGTTTTGAAGGAGAGCCACTGTCTGTAGCGATGGATGCCGAGGATCCGGAAAAATTTGCCGCCAAGCTCTGGAAAGCGTTAAACAAGGACAATAAAGTCAGCCTTTTTGTGCGCGCCATTCAACTTTCCAACCAGACATACCAAGACATCATTATCAATAAATACAAAAGAGTGGAGGAGAATCAGGAATGAACGAGTTAGCGCTCAAATACGGTTGCAATCCCAACCAGAAACCGGCCAGAATTTTTATGTCCGATGGTGGCCATCTTCCGGTAATCGTCTTGAACGGAAAACCGGGGTATATCAACTTTCTGGATGCGTTCAACAGCTGGCAGTTGGTTAAAGAACTGAAAGAAATCAGTGGCATGGCTGCTGCCGCATCCTTCAAGCACGTATCTCCCGCCGGAGCGGCCCTGGGATTTCCTATGGATGACGTTTTGCGCAGAATGTATCATATTGATTCTGATATGCAGCTTTCCGCTCTGGCCTGTGCCTATGCGCGGGCCCGCGGCGCCGACCGGATGAGCAGTTTTGGTGACTGGATAGCGCTATCGGATGTATGTGATGTGCCCACTGCGAAAATCATTAAAAATGAAGTGACCGATGGCATTATCGCCCCCGGCTACGAGCCGGAAGCGCTGGAAATTTTAAAAACCAAGAAAAAAGGCGCTTATAACGTGGTTGAGATCGATGTTCGTTATGAACCGGAAGCCATTGAACGGAAACAGGTTTATGGCATTACTTTTGAGCAGGGACGCAACAGCCTGAAAATTGACAACAGTCTACTGGGGAATATTGTAACGGAAAACAAAACTCTGTCCGATGCGCAAAAGCGCGACCTTTTGTTGAGTTTGATCACATTGAAATACACACAGTCCAACAGTGTCTGCTTTGTGCAGGACGGCCAAGTCATTGGTGTGGGCGCGGGCCAGCAAAGCCGAATTCATTGCACCCGTCTGGCTGGCCAAAAAGCGGATAACTGGCAACTTCGTCATATGCCTAAGGTTTTGGATTTGCCTTTTCGCGCAGATGTTGCCAAGCCCAATCGTGACAATGCTATCGACGTTTATCTGGGCGACACGCCAGAGGAGGTTATTGGTGATGCCGTATGGGCGGAAACATTTTCAAAACAACCGGATCCACTGACACCCGCAGAAAAAAAAGAATGGCTGGGAAAAGTGACGGGAGTTTCGCTGGGCAGCGACGCTTTCTTTCCCTTTGGAGACAACATTGAACGTGCGCACCGAA
>DAOLNX010000090.1:0-13000 GCA_035416785.1 Smithellaceae bacterium
ATGCCTTCCTGGGCATTTTCAAAAATACTCCGATACCTTTCTTCCGCCTGACGCAGTTCTCTTTCCGCAATCTTCCGGTCAGTCACATCCCGAGCCATGCCCCGAAAACCGAGGGGATTGTTATTTTTATCCAGAATCAGATTCACCCAAGATTCCTGAAATCTTTTACTTCCATCCTTCAAGTGAATCTCATAATCAAATAAGGTAACCGCTCGGCCGGTTTGATAAACTTGTGCAAATATTTCCTGCACCTGACGCCAGCAATTCGGGCTTATATAGTGCCGATAGTTCATCCCCATCAACTCTTCGCGTGTATAACCGGTTCTGTTAACCAGGGCCTGATTGAAAAACGTCAGATTGCCCTTGAGGTCAACTTCGTAATAGGCATCATCCATATTTTCCAGAATGCCCCGGTATTTTTCTTCACTTTCCTGGAGCGCATCTTCCATATTTTTACGTTCGGTAATGTCCCGGGCAATGCAGACCATGCCGATAATATTGCCTTTTCGCGTTAAAGGCGATCCGCTGACTTCGATATGCCTGAAACTTCGATCTTGAGCAATCATCTGATAAACGGAAGATGTGATGACTGCGCCTTTCAAAATCCGGTTGATATTGTTCAAAGCTTGCTCCAGAGCTTGCGGTGATAATATGTGATGAAATTCATGAACTTTTCGGCCAATGAAATCGGCCGGTTGATATCCCAGTATTTTTTCCACGCTGGGCGACATGCTCAAAACATTCAAATCACCGTCTAGTGAAAAAATTATGTCCGTTGCATTCTCAAAGCTCAGTCGGTAATCTTCCTCCAGTTTTCGCAGTTCCTGATTGGCAATTTCCAGATCCGACATCTTCTTTTCGAGTTTATTGAAAAGGATTTCATTGTGGCGGCGAAAAAACTCCATTTCTTCGCCCAGTGGTTTTGCTGTTGCCAGAGTGGTTCTGTCTTTTTCGTCCAACAGATCCATCAGAACTTTGATAAGAACTTCCGGTTCTTCGGGTTTGAGAATAAAGCGGTCAGCTCCAAGATCGAGAGCAAACTTTTCATCCTTTGACTCCGTATAAGTGGCCGTATAGAAAACAAACGGAATATCCCGCAGAATTTTGTCCTTCTTGCATTCCCGGCAAAAGCCGTAACCATCCATCACCGGCATCAGAATGTCCGAAATAATCAGACCAGGCCGCTGTACGCGGGCAATCTCCAGCGCGTCTTTGCCATTTTCTGCCTCGAAAACCACCCAGCCCCGGACTTCCATTATACTTTTTAACAAGTATAAATTGCCTCTGCTGTCGTCAACAATCAAAACGGTTTTCTTCATGATTTTATTTTACCTCTCAGGTGTCGGCAGATGCCGTTCGTTTTCCATTTCTCTTTCTTGCGGTAAAATCAAAGTGAAGGTGCCTCCCTGGCCCCATACACTTTCCACCCGAACCTCACCGCCCAGTAAATGGGCCAGCTTCTTGCGGATGGACAGTCCCAGTCCCGTATGATGGAATTTGCCAGTTCTATTCAAATTGATGCTGGGTTTCTTTTCCAGCGCAGAGCGACGTGTCATGACCCGCATGCAAGAGATCCTGCTGGTTGCTATATTCAGGAAAAATTCATCTTCTGCATTTGCAGCTAACCTAACACATTTTTAATGCTATTTCTTTTTTCTTTTTATGTGCCTCAATGAAATATTTGCCCCCACAATGTTCTTGACACACCTTTGGGCTCTTTATATACGGTCACCACATGATTTTTGTCCAATTCATCATAATCGCTTCTTGGTAGATAGGAGGGAGCCGTGAAACAAAAGTCAAAATTTTTTCGCCAATGGTCAGGGCTGCTGGCATGTCTTGTCGTCGTCTGCCTGATGTTTTCAACTTCCGCATGGGCGGAAGTCTCCGGGGAAAAATCTTCGTGCCCGAAAGAAATTCTGCAGGCTGTCGTTCACGCGTCCGGTCTTTCGCTGGCCGAAATCCTTAAATGCGTATCTGATGAAAAAGAACGTACTCTTCTGATACGCCGATTTGTTCATCCGGTTCGTTTCTTTCCGGATAACAGCGGCTATATCTATGTTTATACCCTTGAAGGTGTCGTGGTGGGACATGGCGGCATGCAGACACTGGAAGGCGCCAATCTGATCAACCACCAAGATTTGAGGGGATTTTACGACGTGCGCAAAGCCATCGCCACAGCCAAAGAAGGAGGCGGTTTTTTTGAGCATTATTGGGAAAAGCCCGGACAGAAAGGCGAGTTTCGCAAAGTGACTTACGTGGAAAGAGTTGCCGGAATGGATTACTTCATTGGCGCAGGCGCTTACCTGCCATAAAATCCGGACATTTGCGCAGTATGTTTCAGAGGTGGTTTCTGAGCTATTTGTCCGGAAGAGCCAGGCGCAAATGGATAGGGAGAAACCATAGCAGACGCAAAGGATAATCTCCGAGACGCCATAGACAACCGGGTGACGGCATTGATATGCTCCAGGCAGTGCGGCAAATCAACGCTGGCGCGTTTTTTTCTTGCCAAAAGGAAAGATGCGCTGATGTTGGACATGGAACTTCCGTCCGATCTCTGAACTGACGCCTTTTACCTTGCAGGAACTGGAAAAAGTGCCTGATCAAGTCGCCTAATCTATGTGAGCAACAGCGGCATTTTTCATATGCTCCCGGAGATTGACTCCCAGACGGATCTGACGTGGGTCGTCTGCCCAATGACTGATGCAGGATAGTCGATACAAAGCGGTGCGCGCGTAACAGGCATCAGCGAATGCCTTGAAGAGCTGAAAAAATATTAACCTATCTTGACGCTCCTCTATGCTGGGCGCATCTGATATGGGCAGAAACGGGGATTTGTCACCTCTTTTCAGAAGCGCGTCTGCTATGAGCCTGCAAAGCAGATGCGCTGGTTTTTCACCAGAGGCAGACAAGCCGCGCCTTCCTCCAATAGTCATAAATACGGGGGATTACGGGCGGTCCCCCCCTCCAAACACCATTCATTCCCGTCTGAGTTACTAGTTTCGCCAACCTTCAGGCATCCTCGTAGCAGGTCACTTTCAAAAGGCCGTTTGAACTATCGAACAATATTTTTCTTTCCCGCTCCAGAACTTGCATGGTTGTGTAAACTTCGGAAATCGCCAGAAACAACTCCAGCGGTAGCCGCAGGCCGCCAAGGTCCGGAAACAACCTTCTTGCCGTCTTATAGACATTGGTTTCACCATCGCGCACAATGGAAAGAACTTTTTCCTTCCGCAGGGCAAAAGCCCGTTTGTAACCGGCAATGAGTTTTTCAGCATCGGTCATCGCTTTTCCATGCGCCGAGAAGATCCGGGAAGGTGAAAGCTTACGGATTTTTTCCAGAGAAGCATAAAATTCGTCCTGACTGATTCTTACAGGCAATTTTTCTTTTTCTTCCAGCATCATGAAGGCATTGGGCGTAATATGCTCAATCAGCGTATCGCCGCAAAAAAGCGTTTCTTCCTTTTCCAGAAACAGACAGATGGACCCCCTCGAATGACCAGGCGTTTCAATAATTTTCGCGCAATACTTCCCGATGCCGATTTCGTCTCCCTCGCGAATGATCTGATGAACGGGACAGTTGCCCGCCATCATTTGAAACAAAACGGAAAGCATTCTCAACAAAAGGCTGACGGATTGTGGAACCCCAAGCAATTCGAGAAATTTTCCGTATTGTCGCAAAGAGATATCCCGACCGCTTTCAATTAATCCTTGATCCGCCGCCGACGCATAAACTCTTGCCCCTCCAGCTTTCACAATCTTTCTGGCGGCGCCATAATGGTCCGGATGACCATGGGTAATGACAATCTTCCGGATATCGCAAAAATCGAGGCCATGCTCCCGGAGCGCTTTTCTCAAAAGGGACGCCGATTGACGCATGCCGGTGTCCATCAGTGTCATTTCCTCTCCTTTGAACAGATAGGCATTGACCGGCCCGGGTTTCCGCCCGGGCAAGGGAAGCTTTATTCGAAAAACATCCGCCATGATTTCCGTGCTGTATCGAAATTCTTTCTGCATAACCCCCTGCTCGGCCGGCAGTTCACCCTTCTTTCTGCGGCTTTCTTTTTATTCCTGTGAATCTTACCGGATGGTAAAGCTTCCCTCTCCAAAGGAGTGGCCGTCAACCGAAACCTCCACACGGTAACTTCCGGGCGGCCATTTTCCCGGTTTTTCCCATCCCCAACCATTTACCACCCAGGCGCTTTTCCACTCTTTTCGGATGGTAAAAGGCAAAACCAATTTTTCACCGTGATCGCCGCCGGGCTTGATGTATTGCCAGACAAAAGTATAGCGCCGGTCGTCTTGCCGCCATAAATGGTTTTCCATATTCACGTGGCAATAGATATAACGGGAGGTTTCCCCGGCAAACTCATTGGAATAAATTTGGTTTTGTCCGGGCAAAGCGGAAGGGCCGCTTTCATAAAAGCGAATTTTCAAAAGCGAAAGAGGAATACCCTCCATACGATTCACCCGGTCTCCACTCGGCGCTTTTTCGATTCCGGATATCCATTCGGCGTTCCAATAGCCGGGCTTCGTTTTCACATCGATCAAGTCTCCTACCTCTATTTGCTTGAAAAAACATGAGGATACCGAGATACGGGTCATTGGTTCCTCATTTCGCCAGGAAACGAAAGATAGATAATAGGTCCGGTCGTTTTTGTTTTTTTGAATGTAATGATCTTTCACGGATACCCGATGAACCGTCTCGCTGCCTTCGTCCAGAAAACCGTTGGTCGCCACCGCGCCCCCTGTCATGCCCAGCGGAAAAGCGACAAACGACATGGTCAGCAGATAGAAGAACAGTCTATGGGACGAAGCGCGCCCCCGGATCCACTGGTAAATACCTGCCTGAAAAACCAAAAAAGCCACAGCCGAAAGAGCCAGGGTATTGGCAATCAGATGATGATTCAGAAGCTGATATTTTTCCAGCCCGACCATCAGAGACAAAAACCCGCCGAAGATGAAAACCCCAAGAACGATAAACAGCGTCACCAGAACTTCCCGGGAAAGAGGAGGAGAATAACTTTGCCCAAAACGCTGCGCAAAAGAGGCCTCGGAATAGTCCGAAGAGGATAAGTTAACGGAAAGATTCAGTAAAGCATCCAGATATTTTTCAAGGGGAACATCATCGAGACGGTCATACTGAAAAGGAGACAGGAGAATCCGAATATCTTTTTTTCCGAAAACGATTTCCTGGACGGGAAATCCCAGCGAAAAAATCGACGCCACTTCCAGCCTTTTGTCATTTCCGGCAAAGTGCGCTGAATACAGATCCATATGATCGGTATCCAGATAATAAGTGGAGTCGAAAACGGTATCTCCTGTGCGAATTTCCGCAATCAGTCCAAATTGAGCGGCAAAGCGGTCATACCAAGCCCTCTTCCTGATTTTCAGCGCCGCTTTGCAGGGAATGTCCAACTGGATTCTCAGGGAAGACGGCTGGTTTTTTGAACCGGGAATATAGCGGCAAGAAAAAGGATGACTTGCGTGCTGACCTTCGAGAACATCTCCCACGGCAAAATTTTTCCGAACGACTTTGCCGTGAACTCTTTTGGCCATATCTTCAAAAGACCGGCGAATCCGTCGATTTTTCCTGAAGAAGTAGATGAGCACCCCCATCACAACGGTAACGCCGACCGTGATAACGAGAAATATTAAATAAATCAGAGGATTGCTGGATTCCGTCATTTAAACCCTCCTTGGTTCGGCGCGTCGGAAACTTCGTTTTTCACTTGTTTTTCTGATACCCAATGAAGCGTCGACATTAGGAAACATTGTATTATCTGTCAAGCAAATCCTTGAACAGGCTAACCCAGTTCAAAGCTGGTCACGCCGAAGATGTTCTCCAGGGGCGCTACGGGGGCAGCGCCGGAATACATCCGGGCGGTTTCAAAGACGCTTTGCAAATGATGACGTCGAACAAGCAAACCGGCGGCGGCATTTGGCTCCGGAATGTCCAGATAAAACTCCTGTCCGGAAATGCTGCCGGTCAGAGCCTGAAATAATTTTTCGGCAATGTCCTCATGATCGGCAAAAAGCGGACCGATTTTATAGCCCTTCCGGCATTGGCGAATCACCCCGTATCCTGAAAGACGCCCATCTGCGATATATCCCAGAGCGGTGCTTTGCGGCCGGCTGATCCAGCATTTTAAAAAGGCCTCACGATTTGCGGAGAACATTTTCCGGTCATAAGCCATCACCTCGGACAAGGGAACCTCCTGAAGGAGAACGATTTCGGGACAGGCGTCGGAATCGGACCCGGCGGTTCCACAGTAGCGAACATTGCGGTATGCCAGATGAAATCCCAGTTGCCGATACGTCTCCTGCTGGGCGACTACGGCATCGTTTCCAATACAGCGGCCACCGGCGTAATCAAAAACTTTTTTCGCCAGTTCATGACCGATGCCCTGGCCCCGCAATGTCTTACGAACCATGTAAAAACCGGCAAAACAGAATTGTTTGTTGTAAAGAACCGCAGAAACACAACCCACCGGCTCACCATCTTGTTCGGCAAGAAAAAAACCATGAGGATCGGCTGCATAAAAACATTCCGCATCGTGCAGGCCGGGATTCCATCCTTCCTGAGCCGCCCATTCAATCGCCAGGTCAACTTCTTTTCGTGTCATCGAACGGATTTTCAAGGTCATCACGGATTTCCTTTCTTAAAAGTGATCATTGTCCACGATCGTTGTATAAATGGTCTGATTCCTTTATTCTTCCCTATCAAAAATCGTTATTCAATGAGATGGACGCTTTGTTCGCCGGTGCGGCAAAGCGCAAACTCGTTTTTCCTAATGTATTCAAGGACTTACGATATTGAACCAGAGATCGAATTCCTCCACACAGGACATCATTTCCAGAAACTTGATTTTTTCGCCATCAATCTGAATATCACCGGCCAAAATCCGGCCGATAAAACTGGCCTGATTGGTGACAATCGCTTCAAAAACCTTTCGTGACAGCGTGATCGTAGCATCGGCATTGGAAGCTTTACTTCTCTTCTTATAATGGAGAACACTGTTTGCAAGCGTTAATGTATATATCTCTCCGGTATCCTTCAACACCCAATTGACACGGATCGTCTTGTCCGCCGCCTTTTCCGGATTTAAACGAACCGCCATCAGGTCGAAAAACTGTCCCATGGGTATTTCTCCTGCAATATCGGGACTCATCTCCTGCAAGGGTGCATTTCTGTCAATGCCTTGTCGCAGTTCCCTTGCCCCTGTCAGATAAAAATTACGCCAGATGGGAGATTCCGCCTGGTAACCGAGCTGTTCCAGAACGTCAGCCTGAAGTTCGCGGGCATCGCGGTTTTCCGGCTCGGCAAAAATCACATGATTCACGACTTCAGCAACCCAACGGTATTCCCCTTTTTGCATGGCCTGTTTCGCTTTGGTCAGAACGGCCGCCGATCCTCCCATGAATTCAACGTATTTCCTGCCTGCCTCCTCGGGAGGAAGCGGATGAAGATGGGCGGGATTTCCGTCAAACCACCCGAGGTATCTCTGATAAACGGCTTTCACGTTGAAATTGACCGTGCCGTAAAAGTTGCGATTGAACCATTCTCCGGCCAGACTTTGCGGCAGTTGTATTTTTTCCGCGCACTCGGTCATGGTGTACCCCTGATTCATCAGGCGGACGGTCTGATCATGGATGTATTTATACATATCCCTTTGTTTTTCCAGGTATTTTTTAATTTTTTCCTTCCCGAAACGCGGCCAGAGATGGGTGGTGAAAAGTATATCCGCCTGATCGCCAAAAAGATCTAAAGTATCATCAAGAGAACGAGCCCAGGCGAATCCATCGCGTATCAGCGCTCCGCGGGGGGTAAGCAAGTTATGCAGACTGGCCGTGGCATTTTCGGCAACACACAGTACTTTTCGATCCGGTAGATAGAAATTTACTTCCACGGGCGCTTCCGTCCCGGGAACCTGTTGAAAAATAAATTTCACCCCGTCAATCTCCATTTCCTGAACAGGCTTGCTTATGTCTTCGTTCGGTATGAGATAGCTGATGACGCCGCTGGATGCCGCCTTTCCGATGCCCGCATCCACCTGTTCACGAGATCCTCTGGGAAGAAGTCCGCCATACATGTAAGTCGCTCTTCGCTTCATGGCATTTCCCGCCAAAGCGTTCTCACTGATCATTTCCTTCGTCAGGCCTTCGGGAGCAATAATCCGGACTTTCCTGGATTGTAGATCGGCATCTGAAACAACCCCTTTGATTCCTCCCCAGTGATCCACATGGCTGTGGGTATAAATCACAGCCGTCACGGGACGTTTCGGCAAATGCCGGTAAAACAAATCCAGAGCGGCACGAGCCGTTTCGACAGAGATCAACGGATCGACAACGATGATTCCCGTTTTCCCTTCGATAAAAGTGATGTTGGAAATATCATATCCCCGCACCTGGTAGATGCCGTCGGTAATCTTAAAAAGGCCGGAAATGGCATTACGACGGGCATGCCTCCACAATGCGGGATGAACTGTGTCCGGCACCTGTTCATTTTCCGCGAGAAAACCATACTGTGTCATGTCCCAAACCGGTTTGTTTTTCGCGCCACGGATGACGACATCCGGGCCAGAGGCGATCCATCCCCGTCTTGCCAGTTCGTTTTCTTCCTGGTCGTTCTGATTCAGAAACTGCGGAAGACGGCTGTTGATCTCTTTTGTCACCGGATCAGCGGCCTTTGGCCCGGAAGCGACGGACCGCATCGCACCGCCTGCAAGAAAACAAATCAACAACATCAAACAAACAACCGTCATTCTTCTCTTTTGTTTCATAAAGCCTTCACCTTTCTTCCTAAAATTATGTCAACAAAGCACAGAACATCTTCATTCTTCCTTTTGAACGGGTTTTGCCATCAAACGCTTTTCCTTCCATGGGCCTTTTTCATAATAAAGCCAGTTCAAACCAACAGCCAGCGCACTGCTGGCCAGCATGGCCATCCAGATGCCGTCCTGCCTCAATCCGGCGGGACCGGCAAGAACATAGGCCAGAGGAATGCGGATCATGAACATCGCAATGAAAGAAAGGGCAAGCAAGGCCATGGTGTCTCCGGCGCTGCGCAGTACACCCTGGATGGCAAAGATCACAGCAAAACACGGAAAAATAAACGCCATCCATCTGTAATAATCCCCGACGATCCGGATCACCTGCAAACTTTGCTCTGAGTCTTTCAGAAAAATAGAGCCAATCTGCTGCGAAAAAAAATAAAGGACAAAAACACAAAGAAGCCCAACCACCAAACCAAACAAAACGGATATACGCAAGGTTTCGTAAACACGCTCCATCTTTCTCGCTCCCAGATTCTGACCGGCAATCGTCGTTGAAGCCATGCCAATGGACATGAACGGAATGGCCGCCAGCATGTCCATCTGCATGCCGATACCGAAAGCCGCGGTCACAGCCGCTCCATACCGATTCACCAGCGTAACGATCACGACGCCGGCCAGCGTCACGACAATCATTTGCAAAGACGCAGGAATGCCGATGACAAAAACTTCACGGATGATTCCCCAGTCCAGGCTGTAATCCCAATTGCGCATATTGATGTAAGGATTGAATCTCAAAAGGTAGGCATAGCCGATCACCCCCGTGAAAAGAGCCGCCATGGACGACCCCCAGGCTGCACCCGCAACGCCGAGCGGCGGCAGAGGCCCGGCGCCGGAAATGCAAAGCGGCACAAAAACCACATTAAAAACCGTCAGGATGACTAAAATCTTCACCACAGTTGTCGCATCTCCCAAACCTCGAAGCATTCCGTTCATCCAATTAATAAAAAACTGAAATAGCATCGCGGCCATCATAATGGTGAGATAGGACAAGGCCATCTCTTTAATTTCTGAAGGTACCTCAACCCCGTCCAGAATCTGGCGGCGAAACACAAGGCCAACCATGGAAATCAAAAGACAAAACAAAACCGAAGAAAAAAAGGAATTCGCCAGGATTTTCCGTAAAGCCGCCGTATCCCTACGGCCAAAAGCCTGTGCAATCAGAACATTGGTGGCCATCCCCAAACCGATAAGAAACGCGGGCATCAGCATGATGATCGGCAGAGTAGCGGAGACAGCCGCCACCGCCTCATGCCCCAGTAGCCGGCCCACCCAAATCATGTTGATAATGCCATAAACGGACATCAGCACATTCCCCAACATGATCGGCAAGGAAAAATCGATAACCTGTCTGGCAATATTGCCTTCAGTAAAGTCCTTCACATGAAGATTCCTCTCGCGCAGCTTTTCGCCGGAAAGGCTTACTCACCCTCTGTTGTTTTTTCACGGGTAAACGGGCGGACGCATTTCGAAAACGGTTCCGTCAGGCATCACTTCGACATTTTGTCCATTCACATTGCTTATTTTTGTCAGATGGGCAGAGATGTGGCGGCTTTGTGCCGATGCGATAATATCCGAAACGGTTTGAAAGCGGGAAAGCTCCTCCAGGGTCATGATCTGAGGTAAAATCATATTCATCCTGCCCGCCGAATAGGCCTCCAGCGCCGCAGCTGGCCGCAACCAGATGTGATCAACCAGTTCCTCACCGTCATGGATGGCAGACTGGCCGGCCGGAAATTCCGCAACAAAAAAGCGCACATCATAGCGAAGGGGGAAAATTTCCGGCGTGATCCAGTGCGAAAAATAATGCAGACTATCGGCAGAAAGAAAAATCTCTTCTTCCTCCAACATCCGAATAAATTTCATTTTTTTGCAATTTAACCCGCGCCGATACTTCTCAAAACGTTTCCGTTGCTCTTTTTGCTCAAGAAAAACGGGTGTCCCGTCTTTTCCCTTCGCAAAAAGCGTTCCCGCTTCTTCAAACGTTTCACGAATGGCCGCCACCCAGACCCCCAGCGCTTTCTCCGGCAAAGACATGTCCGTAAGGATTCGGGCGGCCTCAGCCTGACCCATTCCCCGGACAAAACGTTCCATGCCGGACTGATAGTCCTCCGGGTCCAGAGCGCCGCCGGGAAACACATGGTAGCCGGGAAGAAAGCTGCTTTTAACGTTTCGAAGCACCAGAAGCACTTCAATATCAGAAACATTCCGGTCCGCGCATGATCTCACAAGCACAATCGTCGCGGCATCTTTAGGTGCGGTTTTCATTTTTGATGTTCCCCGGTTCCGGACTTGCACCCCCCCGGCTGTTTAATTGCTCCAGGAAACAAATTCGGTCAGATCCGCTCTATCCCGCTCGAACTGATTTAAGGGAAAAGACGGTTCCGGATACCCCAGAGCAATCCCGACAACAATTTTCTGATCTTCGGGAATGGAAACGATCTTCCGGATTTCCGACGGAAAGCGGGCGGCTGCGGCCAAAAGGCAGGTACCCAGCCCCTTGTCATAAGCGGCAAGACAAATCGACTGCGAAATCAGGCCGATGTCCAGCATCTGATATTCAACGAGATTGTCGCGCGAAATACAGGCCAAAATTAAACAGGGAGCGTCAAATACCATGATCATGTTCGCATAGTATCGGTCGCGCGCCTCTTTATCTTCTCTTTTTATGTCCTGAACGCTCAAAACCACTTTGCCCAGTTGCCCGTAGCGCGCTTTCATGGACTCTGGCCATTTTTCCAGCATGGGAACATCTGGTTCTATCGGTACGCCGGCCATGGCCTGCCGGAGATTCATTTCCTTGAATTCGGCCAGTGTTTTACCGGTTAAGACATGCAAAAACCAGGGCTGCGTATTCCCCCAGGATGGAGACCAGCGAGCCAGATCCAGAATTTCCGTAATCACGCTTTTCGGCACATCCTGCTTTGTGAATTTGCGAATGCTTCTTCTTCCTTTGATTGCCACAGCCAATTCCATGATAACCTCCTTTGCGGAATGATTCCGCGCTTTGATTTCACTTGAAAATGCGCTTTATTTTTCTTCTTTCCCGGTCGGCGTCGGTTTGGAAACAGATTCTTCATCGGATTCAATCTGGGCCACCGCCCTGATCCATCCGGCGCTTGCTCCCTTGAGCTTGACCGGAAAGCAATAGAACTTGAAACCGGTTGATGGCAACAGGTCCAAATTGGTCAGTTTTTCGATCTGAAAATACCCTTTTTCTATTCCGGCAAAATGACCCTCCCAGACCAAAGATGCGTCTTTTACGTCGGCAAAATCTTTCGCCTGAAAGGAAAGCGGTCTGTCCCAACTCCAGCCATCTGTTCCAACCACATGAATCCCCTGATCTAAAATCCAGAGAGTTGCTTCTCTGCCAAAGCCGCAGCCTTTTTCGGGATAGCGGGAACTCCCCCAGAAAGGAGCCGCGCCACTTTGCGCAAGGAAAATATCTCCCGGCTTCAGGACATACCCTATCTCATCCAGTTTTTCCCGAATGTCGCTCACCAAAACATTGTACCCGTCCGGATGGCAGGAAAAATCCAGTTTCACGCCATCGCCCACACCCCACTCCAGGGGAAACTCATCAATCGTCAGAGCCGGTTTACCACCGTCCTGCGTCGGATGAAAATGCCAGGGTGCATCCATATGCGTTCCTGCATGGGTAGATATTTCCATCACCTCCAGAGCCCATCCCAGGCCTCCGGGCAGATCATCCGTTGAAAGTCCCGGATAAAATAGCTTCATGCTTTCGGCACCCAGCTTGTGATCAATATAAATCATTTTGGGAATCATAGCCGGTGGGTCACTGGGCAAGGCATTTTCAATCGCTACTGAAAGATCAATCCATCTGCTCATCATATCCTCCCGTACCATTTCCGGCGTCCGGCAATCTTCAGCGGAATTTTTTTTATTATCCCAAAAACCATCATTATCCGCCTTTTACGGTTTGCGTTTTCCTCGAATCAACAACCACCCAATATGGGCGCAGCTTAAACTATACAATAGGGGAATGCAAGTATTCTGTATCGTACGATCAAGGTCAAGTCAAAGTCCAAGATTCAGAAATTGGCATGGAAATTTTCTGGAGGCAATTTAAAGGCAAAGCTGCGAATATTTTCGAGCAAGCCAGAAAACGAATCATTTTGGTTAACTTGAGAGTACCGAGTTCT
>DAOLNX010000091.1:0-12954 GCA_035416785.1 Smithellaceae bacterium
ATTCCTTCATTAACTCCATGTCCGCAGATTTCATATGCTCCTCCTGGATGTCTGTTACAAATTATGATTCCGGTTCAATTTCTCGCAGCCCTTCTTCAAGCATGCCCCGGATATATTTTATTATTTCAGGATGATTTAATGGGATATCCTCGATTTCCTTGCGTATTTCCCGAGTATCCATCTCAAACCGCTGGTCATTATGCCTGTGTTTGTAAAAAAAATCAACATCAGAATTAGAAATTATGAGAATTATTATTATGTTAATGATAGCACCCAGAGGTTGACGATCAAGATGATGCAGGCCAAAAGTGGCGGTTACCGAAGTACCTGAATTTTCTTGTGAGAAGATCTGAAATGTTCCGCCGGACCGGTCGGCGGCATCCCGTAGCAGGGGAAGCCCCAGTCCCACGCGGCGAACCGTCTTCGTCGTATAGAAAGGATCCAGAGCCTTCTGCAGCATATCCGCACTCATGCCGCAACCATTATCTCTGATGATTATGGTGAGTAAATCATTCGAAGAATCTTCCTCAATAATGATTTCGATAAGTCCTGCACCTGCACGAATGGAATTTTCCGCAATGTCCAGAATATGATCGGCTAGCGTCAGCATTTGTCCTCCAGAATATAGCGTCCGTTTTTTTTCATAAGCGCCATTTTCAACTCGTCAAACGTCGGCTTCTCGAGAAGAATTTTTGTCGGAGACACCCCGATATCCTTGATAAAATGTGCATCCGAAGAGGTCAGAAAAGAATATTGAGCCAGATCTCCATACTTCAGGCGACCTTGTCGAATTCCGGTTAATCTGGAAATCTCCAGCGCATCGTAATGAGCGCTTTCATCAATAAATCCCAGTTGGCTCAGCAGGCTGAAACTTTCCCGGTCAATATGCGCAGGCACAGCCAGACCTTCAAACCGGTGAATATAATCTACAAGCTCATCAATGGACAAATCTGTAGCACCAATCAACAGTTGTTCATTGATCCCTTCTACCTCGCCCAACTCGTTAACCACGGCCTGGACGCCAAAACGATCCTCATCATTCTTGCCAAAAAGATGCCGGTCTATGATCTCTTGGAGTTTTTTCAGATCTGCAAGAGTACGGAAGTAGGCCAGCAGGTGAACTTCTTCGCTGCTGGTAATCTCCATGGCTGGAATGACGGAAATGTTTTTTCCGGCAGACGCGGCCAGAACATACTGAACACTGGCAGACGCATTGTGGTCGCTGATCGCAATGATATCCAGTTTTTTTTCCAGCGCTTTTTGCACCAAGGCCTTCGGGTGCATGTCCAACTCTGCACAGGGTGACAGACAGGTGTGAATATGAAGATCACAGGTATAGACGCTCAGCATCGGTTTTCACCGCTCGGATCGAGATCATTTTAATCTGACCAAAAAGAAAAGAGTGAAGAATATTACAAGTTTTTTGCCGTCAACAAATTGTAAACCCTGCCGGAAAGCTCGAAAGCCGGCAAATCCGACACCAGAATCGGTATCTTTTCCGCCTCGGCTTTTTCAATCGTTTCACGGGCCGGTCGAGAGGAATTGATGAGAATAATCCCCGCAAGCTCTTTGAGACTGGCGACAGCAACAATATTTTGATGCACCTGGCGAGTGACCCAAAGATAACCTTCCCGGGCATTTCCCATCACATCGCTCAAAAGGTCGCCCGTATAGCCGCCAGTAACTTCTTTTTCCAGGTTATCCAAGCCGCATACTGTCTCTAATTTCAAGGCTTCAACAATTTCAGAAACTTTCATGTGGTCATCCTTTATGATCTTATGGCGTATGAATAATCATTTTCAAATGTGTGCCTTTACCGACTTCCGTCTCGATATGGAAATTATCTGAATAATTTTTGATATTACACAAACCCATGCCAGCTCCGAAACCCATTTCCCGAATCTTCTGGTCGGCAGTGGACCAGCCCTCCTGCATCGCCAGCTCAATATTGGGAATCCCCGGTCCCTCATCGATCACTTCGATCTGCACAAAACCGGGCTTCACCATCAGGTTGACAACGGCTTTTTTAGCATAGGACACAACATTAATTTCCGCCTCGTAGGAAACAATAGCGGCTTTGCGAACCAGATCGCCGGGTATGCCCAGTTTTTTCAGAATGGATTTAATGTTGGTGGATACAATGCCTGCCGTATTGAAATTTCCACCTTCAATATGAAAGCTGCCCGAATACAGGTTGGAATTAGCTTCTTCCACTGGCATTTTCAACTTTTTGCAGGCAGCCGACAATGCCCTTCATGTAGAGACGGCCGGCCGTTTCGAAGAGAATGTATTTTGTGGTCAGGATGGGAATTTTCAATTCTCTGGCCAAAGAAATGGTTTCGGTCGAAGGTTTTTTTCCCCGAACGAGAATAATGGCGGCTATGTCCAGCACATTGGCCGTCCGAATGACCTGGGTATTGGTCAAACCCGTGAGCAGAAGACTTCCGGACTTGGCAAATGCCAGCACATCGCTCATCAGGTCGGCCCCAAAAGCTGTTTTCACTTCCATATCCAGATTTTCTTCACCGACAATGACTTCTGCGTCCAGAATATCTCTAACATCACTTAATTTCAAGGGCAGCTCCTTAATTCAACCACCAATTAGTTTCGCCGCAAAGGCAGATTGGAATATTGCAGTTTACCTTTGTCATCTTTTACCTACTGTTTTTATCAATAGCATGGTGAGCGATTTCATGTCAATAAGATATTGTGCAGCAACATTTACCTCAATTCTCGAAAGAAAAGTATTGTCAAGAACGTTCTTTCTATGTAATAAGAACCATGCAACGACATTTCAAAAAAATAACAAAAGGAAGAGGAGTGAAAAAATGGCACAGGAAAAACAGATAAAAATGAAGTCGATGATTCTTCGTATTGTCTTCGTGAGCGGTGTGTTCATGGCCATTATTGGTATATGCGGAATTTTTGCCGAGGCATGGGTGACCGGTCTGTTGACGCTAATCGGTATTGTGGCAACCACCGTTTTCGGATTGTTCATCGGAGGCAGAATCACCGCGCCTCTGGAGACGGCCATGCTGGGCGTTTCAGACGCCATCAACAAAGTACATTCCGGTTCGGCCCAGGTTTTTTCATCAGCTCAGCAGCTGGCCGATGGTTCCAGTGCACAGGCTTCATCTCTGGAGCAAACCTCATCCTCCCTTGAAGAACTTTCCTCTATGACCAAACAAAATGCAGATAACGCCTCTCAGGCAAGAGCCATGATGCAGGAGGCGGGACACATTGTCGAAAAAGTCAATCACCATATGGACGATATGGCCAAGGCCATTGCGGAAATTACAAAATCGTCAGAAGAGACAGGAAAAATCATCAAAACCATCGATGAAATCGCTTTTCAAACCAATCTACTGGCATTAAATGCCGCCGTTGAAGCGGCGCGTGCAGGAGAAGCAGGAGCCGGCTTTGCCGTGGTCGCCGATGAAGTGCGTAATCTGGCGATGCGCTCTGCGGAAGCTGCCAAAAACACCAGCGAACTGATTGAAAACACGATGAAAGCCGTCAAAAACGGAAACGAACTGACCAATTCCACACAGGAAGCTTTCAAAGACAACATCGCTTCCAACATGAAAATCAGCCAGCTTGTGGATGAAATCGCCACGGCATCCCAGGAACAGGCACATGGAATTTCCCAAATCAATCGTGCGGTTGCCGAAATGGACAAAGTGGTTCAGCTGGCGGCTTACAACGCAGAATCTTCCGCAACAGCTTCCGACACCATGAATACAGAGGTCAGCCGTTTAAAAGAATATGTTGAGGAGTTTATTAAATTAATCGGGATGAGACCCTCCGCCGTCACCAAAGATTTTGCAGCGGCGAGTGCGCCGTCCGCTTCGCTCAAATCCGCCCCAAAAGCAGGGATAAAACCAGCAGCAACGCGCAAGCCCATTTCCGCTCCCTCCCCCTCCGGGAGAGACAGGGACAAAAGCAAGGATGTCCGGAGAAAAGCTCTTGCCGCACCTCAGGATAAGTCGAAGGCAGTCCGCCCGGAAGAAGTCATTCCGTTTGACAATGATGATTTTAAGGATTTCTAATAGATTACCCTCCCCCTTTTGTTGTTGCAGAAAGTCTGCCTGAAGAGAGCTACCGACTCCGAGGGCAGACTTCCTGCCCTTTCGAGTACCTATTCTTCATAACCAGTCGTGATATAAAAAACAGCAAGATCAAAAAAGATCGTCATGCGCCGCTGCAGTTCAAAGGTCATGTAAAGATCAAGATTCTTTTGTAAAGCTCCCTGAGCAAGGGCGACATCCCAGATATGTTTGCGGATCAGGCTCAACGCGCTAAGTACGCCACTGATCCTGACTCCGGCCGCCTTCCGTTCACGGCCCAAGTTGCCGTAAAAACTCTTCAGTCGATGAACATCCAAGGCGTTTCCAAGCCAAAGGATGATCTGCGATATAATCTTGTCGCAGATCGTGTAAAGGGTTTTTCTGTCATAATGGGAATAATCAGCAGTGGAGAAATTGGTCATCGTATCTTCAATCCACTGGTCAATCATTTTTTCCCTGTCCTTCAAGATAATATGAATCATCCGTCCGGTCATGGCATTAGCGGTTTTGCGACCGGGAAACGATTTATCATGTCGATGTTCAATAGCATCCAGAATAGCCCAGTAATCCTTCTTGCTCTTGATATAGGCTTCCACAGCGTGACGGTTGGATCGGAAAGCCAGAGGAGGAATCTGGTTGATTGCAAAAAAGCGCGCCTGGGCACTGTCATCACCGGCCATTACTTTTCCGCCTGTCTTTTCCACAACAAAGGTCAGAAAAAGCAGATCTCCATAAAATCGGCTTTTGTAAGAATCCACGTCCAGAAGCCTGGCAATTTTCCCCCGGATGCCTGTTTCTTCCTTAAGTTCACGCAAGGCAGCATCCTCAATACTTTCTCCCGTTTCCGCAAAACCGGTTGGAAGGCACCAGTGCCCCTTAAACGGCGCCCGATCACGCTTGACCAGAAGAATTTGTCTGGATTCATCTACAATCGCCGACACAACCGGCAGTGGATTGACGTAAAAAAAGCTGTGGCATTGCGAGCAACAGTCACGCAGCACGTCATCTTCCTTTTTCTTAATGAGAGAGCCGCCACAATAGATACAAAATTTGCGTTGCTTTTTCATAAATTGTCCTTTGAAAGCCGGGGTTTTGAACAAATAAAAATGGAGTCATCCTTATTCATGGTGATCCGGTTGCATTCCGCTCCAATATCCTGTAATTTATTCAAAAGCTTATGAACGATATTTTTCTTTTTGATACCCGTTCCGGCCAGAAAAAAAGGGCTTTTAAACTGATAGTAATCAATAAAGAAAAAAATATCCCAGGGCTGGAAGATCAGATCATTTCTAAAATCAATTTTCTGGACATGGCCAAAAAACGGTTCCAGCAGCTTTTCACCATTTTCAGAGGAAAATTGACGGAGAATCACCTCGATGGGCAGAAGCTGACTCTTAGACAAAAGATCATGTTCCGTCAGGGTTTTTCTTGTGATGTGAATCAATTCCTGCATATTGCTCTGGTCATGCGTAATGGTAATAAAAACACCGTTTTGTTTCAGAATGCGTGCGATGGCCGGGATCATTTCTACAAAAAAATACAGGGCATAACTGCATAGAATCAAGTCAAAAGTAGCCTGCGGATACTTTCTGATCGATTGCACACCGCTTGTGGAAAATTCACCCGAATAGCCGGACCTCCGGCAGGCTTCAAGAAAAAAAGGCTGATATTCCTCGATGATGTCTATGCCCCGTATCGTAGCCTCCGGATGCAGTCTTCCTTTCAGGGATTCCGTGAAAGCGCCGAAAGCGCAGCCCAATTCTAAAACATTTCGACAGGAAGTTAAATCAACTTGGTTGAGAGCCTTGAAGCGAATATCTTCCTTGTTGGATGAAAAACGGCGAATCAGGCCCTCCAGATGCTGATGTTTCTGGACATTGCGAAAAACCTGACGGACTTTTCTCTTGTCGAGCAACTCGTTGTGATTCATATGTATTTATGGAGTCTTCCAGCCCATAATCGGCACGGTAGTAATGCTGTTCTTCGGGCTTCCCGAAATAATCCGATCGCTGTAGGATACATAGACCAGGACATTCCGCTTCCTGTCAAAAAAGCGAACAACCTGAAGAGATTTAAAGACAAAGCTGCGCTGTTCGTCAAATACCCTTTCACCATCCTTGATTTCACCCAGAAAACGAATCGGCCCGATCTGGCGACAAGAAATGGCTGCATCACTTGCGTCTTCCGCAACGCCTAATGCGCCTTTGACTCCGCCGGTCTGGGCGCGCGAAATATGGCAGGCTACGCCTTGAACCTTGGGATCGTCAAAACCGTCCACAACAATTTTATCATTCGGTCCCAGCCACCGAAACTGCGTGCTGACTGATCCGGTAGTCCCTCGTTCCGGCCTGCTGAAGAGCCAAAACCCAAAAAGTACGGCAAATACCACAATGATCACCAGGAAAGACCAAATAATTTTTTTCATGCTCGGGAACCTATTATCGAAAAAGAAGAGGTTCAGGACAAATCGTTACCCAGGGTCGCTTTTGTGAATCCCGCGTGCTTCACACCTTTAATTGATTTCAATTTCTGATATAAGCCTTCAATGTTCCTTGATTTTCCTTTGGTAACAATAATTTCGAAGCAATGATGATGATCGAGATGGATATGCTGGGTCGATACAATACAGGTGTGATCATCATGCTGAATGTCCAGAATCTTGTTGACCAGTTCTCGCAAGTGATGATCATAAACAAGCGTGATGGCGCCTGTTACTTCTTTATTGTCTCTCCATTCCTGTTTGACCAGGTCATCCCGGATCAGGTCGCGAATTGCCTCGGAACGGTTTGTATATTTCTTTTTTTGGATATGCCGGTCGAATTGAGCCAGTAATTCCTCTTCCAGCGACATGCCAAACCGGACAAGTTTTGCCATGTTCCAACCTCCTCCCAACAGAATGAATGATTGAAATTATATGGAATATGGTCGCGAAAGGTCAAGGTTTATTTTAATCACCGGAAAAGGGCACAACCGGATTAGAATAGGGACTAGCCTTAACGACTGTTTCCTGAAGCTAAATCACTTCTTTTTCATCTGCAAAGGCGATTACTGCAAACAGAATGAACACCTGGCTTATCAAGGATTTTTTCCACACAAGAATTCCTCCTTAAATGTTGAACACAACTTCCACAGGAAAATCCTGTTTTCAAAAAACATTCTCCTTTTGCCGATACGCCGGGATGGCTTCGGTAACGTCACTAGTGGCACGGATAAGAAAAAGATACATACTATCGTCAGAAGATTTGTGAAAAGGGAGAAAAGACAAGCACAAGCTTTGCCACACATTCGCCTATGATTAAGAAAACCCCCGGATGGGGGTTTTCTTAATCAGAAGATTTAATCTATTGTCATGAAATATTTAATGATTATGCGGCTTCCAATTTTACCGCACAAACCTTGTATTCCGGAATCTTACCCGTCGGATCCAGCGCCGGATTGGTCAGCAGGTTTACAGGCGCATGAGAGAAATGGAAGTTCATAAAAATGGATCCGGGAGCGCTTCGCGAAGTAATACACGCCTTGGCCTCGACATGGCCACGCCGAGATGTCACTTTCACCACCTGGCCGTCCGCGATACCCAGTTTTTCCGCGTCAAAAGGATGGATTTCAACCAGACTTTCCGGACAACGTTCCGCAGGCCCCTGTGCCCTCATGGTCATCGTTCCGGTATGGTAGTGGTAAAGAACGCGTCCCGTTGTCAGCAGATAGGGAAACTCTTGATCCGGAAGTTCATTGGGCGCCATGTATTCAATGGCGGTGAATAATCCCAAGCCTCGAGAAAATTTGTCTTTGTGGAGGAATTTCGTACCCTGGTGCTCTACTGTCGGACAGGGCCACTGGATTCCTTCTTTTTCAAGTCTTTCATAAGAAAGACCCGCATAACTTGGAGTGACTTGTCGGATTTCTTCAAAAATGGCATGGGCAGACTTGTAAGACATTGGATAACCCATTTTACCGGAGATACCGCAGATGACCTCCCAGTCGGTTATCGCATCACCCGGCGGCTCCACTGCTTTCCGTACCCGCTGGACACGCCGCTCTGTATTGCTGAACGTTCCATCTTTCTCGGCAAAGGCCGCAACCGGCAGAACCACATCAGCCATCTGTGCCGTCTCCGTCATGAAAATGTCCTGCACAATCATGAAATCCAGACACTGAAGTTCCTTGCGAACATGATGCAGGTCCGGATCGGAAAGAAGCGGATTTTCTCCCATGATATAAAGGGCCTTGATCTTGCCGCTGCCGGCGGCATCCATGATTTCCATAAGGGTCAACCCGGGTTTAGAGGAGAGCGTCGTTGCCCAGACAGCTTCAAATTTTTTGCGGGCGTCTTCACTGGCTACCTGCTGATAGGCCGGATAAACATTCGGCAGGCCTCCCATATCACAAGCACCCTGAACATTGTTTTGACCACGAAGCGGGTTGACTCCACCACCTTCTATCCCGACATTGCCGCAAAGCATTGCGAGATTCGCGGTGCTTTTGACATTATCCGTACCGCTGATGTGCTGCGTAATGCCCATTGCGTAAATAATGGCCGCACGAGAGGCTCCGGCATACATACGGGCGGCTTTCTTCAAATCTTCGGCAGGCACGCCGGATATTTCTTCAACATACTCGGGGGTGTATTTTGCAACAACTGCTTTGAGGGCTTCAAATCCCTCGGTTCGCTCAGTGACATACTCTTTGGCGTAAAGGTTTTCCGCAATAATTACATTCATCATGCCGTTGAAAACCGCAACATCCGTCCCGGGTTTTTGCCGCAACCAGATGTCGGCGTATTTCACCAAATCGATTTCCCGCGGATCAATTACAATCAACCTGGCGCTGTTTTTCTTGACGGCGCGCTTGATTTTGGCACCGATGACCGGATGATTTTCTGTTGTATTGGTTCCGGTGGCTAAAATTAAATCCGTAAATTCCAGTTCTTCAATTGAATTCGTCATTGCACCGCTGCCAAAGGTGGCGGCCAGACCGGCCACCGTTACCGAGTGTCAGAGACGTGCGCAATGATCGACATTATTCGTGCCAATGACCGCTCTCATAAATTTCTGAAAAAGGTAGTTTTCTTCATTGGTGCATCGGGCGGAAGCCAAGCCGGCAATACTATCCGGACCGCTTTCATTTTTTATGGCAGTCAGTTTGTCAGCGATGAAAGCATAGGCCTCATCCCAGGTAACTTCTTTGAAATCTTCACCTTTCTTGCTGCGCAGAAGCGGTTTTCTCAAACGGTCGGGATGAGCAATGAAATCCATGCCGAAGCGCCCTTTGACACACAGACTTCCATGATTGGGTAGGCCGTATTCACGGTTCCCCATCACTTTGATAATTTTATTGTCTTTTGTGTAAAGGTCTATCTGGCAACCGACACCGCAATAAGCGCAGGTCGTTCTAGTTTTCTTAAGCTCCCATGGACGACCTGCAAATTTTGCCTGCTTGAAGGTAATCGCCCCGGTGGGACACGCCTGGACACACTCGCCGCAGAACACACAGGATGAAGAAAGATAATCATCATCAAAAGCCGGCCCTACTTTCGCTCGGGAACTGCGCATCGAAAAATCAAGAACCTCATTGACCTGAATTTCATTGCAGGCGCGAACACAACGACCGCACAGAATGCATTTATTCAAATCGCGGGAAATCATGGTATTGTTTTCTTCCAACGGATAACCGGGCGGGTTGATTTCAAAACGGGGCTTGTCAATCTGCATCCGATAAACCAGATCCTGAAGCTCGCACTGGCCGTTTTGCTCACAGGAAAGACAGTTGTGCTCGCCGGAAGACCACAGCAATTCAATAATCATCCTCTGTGCGGCGCGTACGGCAGGTGTATCGGTGCGAACAACCATATTTGGCGTGACTGGCATACAACAGGAGGCCACCAAAGATCGGGCATTTTCTACTTCAACCACACAAACCCTGCAGGCACCCACATTGGTGGTGTTTGAATAATGGCAAAGCGTTGGAATGTAAATTCCAACGCTTTTTGCCGCTTCAAGAATTGTCTGCCCGGGACTTGCCAACACTTCCTGTCCGTCAATTGTAATCGTCATCTTTTTTTCCATTTTTTATTCTCCGGTTTAAAATGTCATATTTAATATTTGAAATTCATCCTATGCGTTTTCATGGGTGAATCTATAACCGCAGGGAGTTATTATGTCAATTCTGTCAATAATGTCATATGCTTATGTCATATATGGCCTATATCATAAAGGACTGAGGTTGACGGCGAATCCCAAAAAGCCTATTTTGGGCTGAAATATGGCATGACAAAAAACCAATGCGCGAACCTGTCTGCACGACAGATCGGGATTTTCACAAATGGATTTGCAGGGAGAAACGAAAATGTTTTATTCAATCCTCAAGGTTGATGAAGTTGAAATCGGTTTCGTCTGGAGCAGCATCGTGAAAAAAACCCTCATAGAACGCATATATCTGCCGAATAGCCGGGAAAATCTTCTTGGAAAAATATTTCGCGATTTTCCAGCCATAACCTCAAAGCAGCGTGTGGTGAACGGTGGTATTAGTCAGGCCATTACCGATCTTTACAAAGGAAGAGAACGATATTTCGATTTCACGCTTCTCAATTTTTCGCCACTTACGGAATTTGCGCGATGCGTTTTGTTGAAGACATGCAAAATCCCGCATGGCCGGGTTGCCACCTATTCCGATCTGGCAGCAGCGGCTGGACATCCCCGAGCTTGCAGGGCCGTTGGTACCATCATGGCTAACAACCCCTTTCCCATCGTGATTCCCTGCCATCGTGTCATTCGTTCCGATGGGAATCCCGGTCAATTTGGCGGAGGATGTGCCATGAAAAGACGACTTCTGGAAAAGGAGGGCGTTTTCTTTGCACCATCCGGAATGGTATTGTCAAAATATCTGATTTTTTAGGGTTGATTATCGAATTGGAAAGGGTGTATGGAAATTAAATGAACAACGAAAAGGAAATGATGATTGCCGTTCAGATCAGTCTCGTTTGCAATATCATTTTATTTACCATCAAACTCATTACCTTGCTGATCGTCAATTCACTGGCAGTTGCGGCAGACTTGGGCATATCGGTTGTTGCGCTGGCTGTGTCCGGCATTCTTTATCACGCAGTCAAAATGTCGAATAAACCCGCCGATCTTTTCCATAACTACGGATATGGCAAGATCGAAAACGTTGCCGAAGCTATTGAAGGGGTCGTGTTGATCGGCTTGGCACTGGCGATGTCCGTTCAAGCCGTGCTCAATATTGTCAGGCCGGGAGAGGGGGTGCATTCCCCGATGATCGGATTGGCAGCCAGTTTATTGGGTGTCGTCATCAATTTCGGCGGGGCCCACTATATCTTGAAGCTGGCCGAAAAATCGGCCTCACCGGCCCTCAAAGCAGAAGGCCTTCACTTCCGCCTGGAAGGGGTCATTTCTGTCTTTATTACTTTGGCTTTTGCCCTGGTGATGATTTTCAATTATTTCCGTTTTCCAACGCTGTCCAGATATGTAGATCCCGCTGCAACCCTGCTGGTCAGCGCAATCGTCGCCGTGCCTTCAGTTCGTTTGCTCAAGGAGGCCTTTATGAAATTGCTGGATGCTTCCATCGGAGAGGAAAGCCAGATGGAAGTCTTAAAAGTGCTGGCCAATCATTATAACCGATATTGTGACTTTAAAAATATCCGCACAAGATCGGCCGGGCGAAAACAGTTTGTTGATGTTCACCTGACGGTTCCGGGCCATCTTTCCGTTAAGGAAGTTCACCAGATAACTTCTGTAATTACACAGGACATCACAACAGCCATCTGTGAAAGCGAGGTAACGGTGCATATCGAACCCTGCGGCAGGGAGTGTACCTATGCAAAAAACAATCAACCCTGTCCCTATTCCGGTCGATAACGAAATCACTGTTATGACCTTGCCATAAACAGAAGATAAAAAATTAGAAAAGAGAAATCTGTGAAGAAAGCACCTCTTGTTTTCGGTATCGGCCAGTGTTCGCTGGATTACATCGGACTGATCCCCACTTATCCTCCTCCGGATGTAAAATGCGAATTTTCCAGTTTGATCATCCAGGGTGGAGGTCCCGTAGCCACGGCACTTGTGGCGTTAAAACGCTGGGGAGTGGATGGTTACATGGCGGGTGTCCTGGGAGATGACGATTTCGGGGCGTGCATTACATCACTGCTCAATGACGAAGGCGTCGGCGCCGGCGGCCTTTGCATCCGCGAAAACTGCTATTCGCAATTTGCGTTTATTGTCAGCGAACCTTCCACGGCGCGCCGGACGATTTTCTGGCAAAGGCCCACCGGGCAACCCCTGAAACCGGAAGAATTGGACATCAGTCTGCTTGAGCAAAGCCAGGCGCTCCACATTGACGGCTTGTTTCCGGAGGCCTCTGTTTATGCGTGCCGCAAAGCAAAGGCACTGGGCATTCCCGTGATTGTCGATGCGGGAACATTGCGCGATGGAATGCTGGATCTCGCGAAATGGAGCGATTGCTTTGTCGCCTCGGAAGTGTTTTCCAACGCACTGGCCGAAACGCCGGAAGCAACCTGCCGGGTGCTGGCGGGCATGGGCATCCGATTTACGGGAGTCACGCTGGGTGCGAAGGGTTACATCGCCCTGGTGGACGGGCGCCTGATACGCAAAGAAGCTTATCCGGCAGAGGCCGTGGACACGACCGGCTGCGGGGATGTTTTTCACGCGGGCCTTACCTACGGCATCGTCCGGGGCTGGGATGCGGAAAAATCGCTGGACCTGGGCGCGTGGGCAGCGGCGCGGGTTGCTGAAAAAGCCGGCGGCCGCAGCGGAATTCCCGATGGACGTGCATTGCAGATGAAATATCCATTGTGAAAAATAACGATGATTCTGGCTCATCCGGTTGGCCGGCATACAGAATAAAAAATAAT
>DAOLNX010000092.1:0-12891 GCA_035416785.1 Smithellaceae bacterium
TATTTCAAATATCTATCCGATTAGCAAGAAGCTCAACTGCCGTTTTTAGGTTCATGTCATTGCAGAAGTGCGGAAACCCTTGTGTAGGACATTCCCAAACCGGTCAGGCCACGAGAAATGGGCACAGGCAGGAACAGGCACAAGCTCGGTATTGGTCGAAGGATATCCATAAAAATTGTCCAATCATTTCAATGAACACTTGACATACGATTTGTCACTGATATATGGCTCAAAGAATTGAATTGTAAAGAAGCCCATATGATGAACCATGAAAAACAACTGCCGGCAACGCAATGGATTGTGAAAGATGCCGGTCCCGAAGACATCATCGCATCGCTGACCAGAGAGTTCAGTGTATCCAGAATTGTTTCAAAACTTATTTTAAACCGCCATGTCGCCAGTCTGGAGGATGCGCACCGCTATCTCCATCCCTCACTCAATCACTTGCACAGTCCTTTTCTGATGCAGGACATGAAAAAAGGTGTTGCCCGTATCATCTCCGCCATTCACGCAGGTGAAGAAATCGTCATCTATGGAGATTACGACGCGGACGGCATTACCTCGGTGGTCATTCTCTATAAATTCATTAAGCAATTAACATCAAAAGTTTCCTACTACATTCCGGATCGGGTTCTGGAAGGCTATGGACTCAAGAACAACGTCATCGACAAGTTTAAAAACAAGAATGTCAAATTGATCATCACGGTGGATTGCGGCATTTCCGATGTCGAACAAATCGCCTATGCCCGATCCATCGGCATGGATACCATTGTCCTGGATCACCACGAAATATCCGACCAATTGCCCGCCGCCGTCGCCTGCATCAATCCCAACCGCTCGGACTGCGCCTTTCCTTTTAAGAATCTGGCCGGAGTCGGCATCGCCTTTAACTTTTTGATCGCCCTTCGGGGAACGCTGCGCAAGGAAGGCTTCTGGAAAGACGGGCAATATCCCAACCTCCGGGAATATCTGGATATTGTCGCCCTGGGTACGATTGGCGACATTGCGCCGCTGATTGATGAAAACCGCATATTCGCCAGAATCGGTCTGGAACTATTGACGGAAGGCAAGCGGCCCGGCATCAAAGCACTCAAGGAAGTCAGCGGCATCGACGGGCAGTTGATTGATTCCTTCAAGGCCTCATTCTGTCTGATCCCCCGCATCAACGCAGCGGGAAGAATTGCTTCTCCGCTGGATGCAGTTGATCTTCTGTTATCTGAAACGCTGGAAGAAGCGCGACCGCTGGCGGAAAAGCTGGACCTGCATAACCGCAGGCGACAGGCCATGGAAAAAGACATTCTCAAGGAAATTCTGGGCCAGTTGGGAACCAATCCCGACTTGGACAACATCAACGCTCTGGTCTTTTCCTCTGAAAAATGGCATCCCGGCGTGGTGGGCATTGTCGCTTCCCGTCTGGTGGATCTTTTCAGCCGTCCGGCCTTTGTGATCAGCCTCAAAGACGGCGTAGGAAAGGGTTCCGGTCGCAGCGTGGCGGATTTCAATATTCACAAGGGCCTTCAGCAATGCGCTTCGCTTCTGTTATCTTTTGGAGGCCATTACCGGGCGGCAGGAATATCCATTAAGGAAGATGATATTGACGAATTCGCCTGTGTCCTGGACGACATTATCAGAAATTCCGTTTCGGTCGTTGAAAAAGTCTCCGCCACGATGATTGACTCGGAATGCAGCCTGGAAGACATCAATTTCGAATTGATTGAGCAAATCACACAGCTTGCGCCTTTTGGATGTGAAAATCCTGAACCGGTTCTTTGTGCCCGCGGCATTCGGGCCTCTTCCACGGCAATTGTCGGCGCAAACCACCTCCGCATGCGTCTGACGTCCAATAACACTGTCTACAACGCCATCTGGTTCAGCATGGGCAGGCACATCAGCGCGGTAAACGGAGCGACTCTGGACATCGTATTTTCTCCGCAAATCAACTACTGGAACGGCACCTCCGAAATTCAGTTGAAAATGAAAGACGCAGCCATTGTTGCCTGAGGAACCGATATGAACAAAGCCGTGAAATCCGCTCTTTTCAACGCCCTGCTTTTTCCGGGCTGGGGTCAGTTTTACTTGAGATCCTTCAAACGGGGATTGCTTTTTCTTCTGCCCACACTCTTCGGAATGTTGGCCATCGTGTGGATGGTGATTCAGGCCGGTATTACCGTCATCAAGGCGGCGCCTTTTCAAAAAGGCGCCTTTCAATTCCGCGATGTTTTCGCCGTGGCCTTAAATGCATTTCAAACTTTGAATTTATTTAATTTACTTCTTATGGTTCTTTTGATTTCCGCCTTATGGGTTCTTTCCATCATAGACGCTTATCAACTTGGAAAAAAGACGTCACCCCTTTCTACCAGCTCCGGGAATCCAGAATCATTTTCTGGTCCGCCTGGATAGTCCCCTTCTCCACATATTCCAGCACATCAATTTTCACCGTGCAGACATCCTTAAATGCTTTCTTGAAGTTGTTTTCCCAAACACCCGTTCCTATTGTAGAATTTGATTTTTCAACGCAAATACGCAAAACATCTTCATGACCGCTGCGGCTGACAATCGCCTGAAGGGGAAGCTGCTCAAACTTGCCCGAAAGCATCCGGAGCTGACTGGGAGCAATGAAAAGGCCTCTGACTTTTACAGCATCCCCCACCCTGCCCGCAATGCCCGCCAAACGCCGCGAAGTTCTGCCGCAGGAGCATTTTTGATCAATGAACCGTGACAAATCGCCGGTTCCGAAACGCAACAAAAAGAAAATATCATTCAGGCGAGTAACAACCACTTCTCCCAGTTCGCCGGGAGCAACATTTTTACCGGTGGCCGGATCAACGATTTCCACAATGGTTTCCTCACAAATGTGCCAGCCTGATTTTTTTGAGCATTCATACGCGACATCGCCCACCTCCGTGGCTCCATACATGGAGTAGGTGGCGATGCCATATTCTTTTTCGAATTTCTCTCTTAACTGCGGCAATAGAGGTTCGGCGGCGAAACAGGCTTTTCTGACCCGGAAATCCTTCCTGAAATCAAACCCCAGCTCTTTGGATTTCTCAATAATGGACATTAAAAAACTTGGCGTGCCTACATAAGCGGTCACTTTCAGATCCTTGATCAGTTGAACCTGAATCTGCGACGAGGACGTACCGGAAGGAACAACCGTGGCGCCCACCTTGCGCAGACCGTTGTGAAACGTCAAACCGGCGGCAACCAGATGATAGGAAAAGGCATTGAGCGCAATATCTTTTGGTCCGATACCCGCTGCAAAAAACGCTCTCGCCCAAAGATAATCCGTTTCAGACAAATGCGGTTCATAAACCGGTCCCGGCGAGGTAAAAATCCGGTCAATGGCAAGAGCGGGATTTTCCAGGCCGGCGTAAGGCGGCTTGTTCATCTCCATCTCCACCAGTTTTTCCCTGGTAGTTACGGGCAGCATTTCCAGATCTTCTCTTGTTTTAATCTTTGTGGGATTGATTTTGTGGCTGTCGAGCATTTTTTTCAAACGCGGCGATTGCTTGTATCCTAACCTCACCATGCGGGACAGGGCCTGATCCTGTCTTTTCTTTCTTTCTTCCCTGCTCCAGGATTCTTTTTCATCAAACAAACGGCGCATAATGCTTACTCCTTGATTTTATTATTATATTTATTATCTTTTGTATGGCCGATTCAAATTACAACAGGCGCCTGATAGGTTTGATCAGAACTTCCGGTTGCGAAATTGTATATAAAGCGTGAAATTGCGTGTCAAGAAGATTTTGGGCGCAGGATATGAAGGACGTTTTCGATCTTGCCTCTACCGGTTTTCAACCTTTACTCCATTTGCCAGAATTTTCTTGACGGGCCATTTCCTTTTCCATATAGATTCAAGAAATGGGGCTTTTCAAGCAGAACCAACCCCGAAAGCCTCTGGAAAGGATCATGATGACCACTCCCAAAAAATCAACTTACAATATCTCCAGGTATCTTCTCCATCGCCTGAAAGAAGCCGGCATCCATCACATATTTGGCGTCCCAGGTGACTACACCCTTGATTTTCTTGACGAAGTGCTTGCAAGCCCCCTGAAATGGGTCGGCAACTGCAATGAACTGAACGCCGGCTATGCCGCGGACGGTTATGCACGGATGAAAGGTGCAGGAGCCGCCGCCGTGACCTATGGTGTTGGCGGTTTGAGCATTCTGAATGCAGTGGCAGGCGCTTATGCCGAACGTGTTCCCCTGATCGTCATCAGTGGCGCTCCGCCATCGCACCGTCGCGATACGGGTGCCATGGTGCATCATCTGATTGCGGATTATTACGTACAACTGGAAATCTTCAAAAAAGTAACCGTCGATGCAACCATTCTGACCAGCGCCGATTCTGCGCCGGATGAAATCGACCGGGTGATTGCGAACGCTCTCATCCACAAACTGCCCGTTTATATCGAACTTCCCGTGGACATGGCCCTCCTGTCATGCCGTCCTCCCCACACGATTTCACGCGCCTTGCATCGGACATCCGACAAGGACAGCCTGGAAGAATGCGTTGAAGACGCGGCAAGGCTTCTGGACGCAGCGTTAAATCCAGTCGTTCTGGCTGGCGTGGAACTGCTGCGGTTCGGCCTGGGAACGGCCGCACTGAACCTTGTGGAAACTCTGGAAATCCCTTTTTCCACCATGCTTAGCAGCAAGTGCGTGCTGCCGGAATTGCATCCCCAGTTTATCGGCATCTACCAGGGCAACTGGAGCCGCGAAGCCGTTAAACATCAGGTTGAATCATCGGACTGCCTGCTTTCGCTGGGCGTCTGGATGACGGATTTTGATACAGGGCTTTTCAGCATGAACTTCGACAACAGGCGCGTCATTGACGTCGGTGACGGTGATGTCCGCATCGGAAACCATTATTATCACGGCGTGCAGCTTGGCGACTTCATTTCCGCTCTGTCCCGGAAGGCAAAGACAAGGGCATACCTCACCTCTCATCCGCATGAAACCCGTCGTTTAAAAGATCGGTTCATCCCCCAAAACGGACAAATCCTGACGGCGCCTCGACTCTATGAATGTGTCAACAGTTTTCTTGACGATCATACTGTGCTTTTAGCTGAACCGGGAGACGCCTTTTGCGCTGCACCTGACTTTCATATCGAAGAAGCGGAAAATTTTATCGTCCAGGCCTATTACACATCCATCGGTTTCTGCACACCCGCGTCGCTGGGCGTTGCGATGGCACGGCCTAAAAAACGTCCGGTGATCCTCACCGGCGACGGCGCATTTCAGATGACCGCCCAGGAAATGTCAACGCTGATCCGGCATGGATCCAATGCCGTGATCATTCTTATCAATAATGACGGGTATCTGATTGAGCGCATGCTGCACGAAGATGGTCTTTATAATGATATTCAGATGTGGAATTATGCGTCCCTGCCTGAAGCGTTCGGCGGCAAAGACAAGGTCATCGGCATCCTCGCAAACACGGAGGATGAACTGGCTCAGGCATTTGCAACGGCGGCCGCGGAAAAAAACAAGCTGATTTTTATTGAGGCTCGTCTTCCGAACCGTGATTGCTCGGAAGGCCTGTTACGCCTTGGCAAGGCGATTCGTCAGTCGAATCCTAAGAAATGAATGGCCAGACGTAACCCCGTTTTCAGCCATGGAAAAAGAAGTCATTGTTATTTAAGGCTGAAGATTTTCATGTATGGTAAACTTCCGCCCATGACCCTTTTTTACCATCGGGACTCTGAAAAACCTATTGAATGGCGGCGGGTAATGATTGATGAAAACACTGATTCTTACCAAAAATGATATTGAAAAAGTACTGACTCCCGCTGTGGCGAATGAAACGGTGGAAAAAGCTTTCCGTGCGTACAGCCTGAAAAGCGCAAAAATGCCACCGAAAAGTTATCTGTATTTTCCGAAAGGCGATCTGCGATCCATGCCCGCTTATATCTGCGGTGAAGGTTTTGATGTTGCCGGAATCAAAAACGTCACCGTCCATCCGGATAATCCATCAAACAATCTGCCGGCCGTCATGGCTCTCATCATTCTGAATGATCCACAGACAGGCTTTCCGCTGGCCGTTATGGACGGCACGTACCTCACCTGTGTGCGTACCGGAGCGGCAGGAGCAGTGGCGGCAAAATATTTGAGCCGTCAAGATTCGGAAATCGCGGGTTTTGTCGGCTGCGGCGCACAGGCCCGTTCGCAGTTGTCTTGTCTTATGGAGGTCCGCGCTATCCGGAAGATCAAGGTATGGCAGTTTCCCCAGGATAAGGATTGTGTCCGAAGTTTCAAGAATTGGGCGGAAAAAACGTTTTCGCTAAAAGTCGAAGTCTCTTCCCGCATGGATGCGATCACAATGAATTCCGATATCCTTATCACCGCCACACCATCGCGCACTCCGTTGGTCTATTGCGTCTCTCCCGGAACACATATCAATGCCATCGGCGCCGATGCCCCTGGAAAACAGGAAATTGATCCGCAGATATTGAAGCAGGCAAAAGTGGTAGTTGACGACTGGATACAGGCGTCGCACAGTGGTGAAATCAATGTTCCACTGACCCGGAAACAAATCACGAAAAAAAATATTCACGCGCTCATGGGCAACATCGTGGCGGGACAAAAACGGGGAAGAACATCCGAACAGGAAATAACGCTTTTCGATGCGACGGGCCTGGCCATCGAGGATATCTCTTGCGCCAATGTCGTATACAAAGCGTTCAAGAACCGGCGTGGCATCAAAAGCATTAACTTTTTCTAGAAAATCTCAAAAAGCGTAAACAGGGATCGGCACCTGATCGGCGTCAGGTCATGATATGTTCGTTTTGCTTATTTTCATCCACAATCTTAATGATCTTGCTCACCGTTCGCCGATTATTGAACGTGAGCCTCATAAAAGGCTTTTTCAAACGTCGTAATGGTCGTCAAATTGTCATTTTCTGAAATAGCCGCCACCAAAGGGCGACCTGTGTCATCATCGACGCCGGCGAACCGAAGGGTACCCTCTTTTTGAGGCAAGGGAGTGAAGCCGTGTTTTTTTAAACGGTCAGCAATATTGGCAGCCGTATGACCCTGAAACACAAAAGATTGCCCCATCAGGATTCCATCCTGGCCGTAGATACAGCCGGAATGAGTAAGCGGCAGCGCTGCTTCCACTGAATAAACTTCAACGTTTAACCCTTTTCCCAGCGTCACCACTTCCTGGGCGGTGCCTAGAAGGGACAATACCTTCGCTTTGGACATGAAGATGGCAACCTTGTCCAAAGATATAACATCAACGGCAAAAACATTGTTCGCAGCAAAAAGAATCAAGATCAACACAAGCACTGACAACCTTTTTTTCATTTCAATCTCTCCTTCATCTGATGACGGCTTAATGGCACAAAGCATTATTGAAACAATGCATCCACGACACTGAACAGTGCCGCCGGATTGACACTGACCCCGACGGATGTACTCGATTTTTCCGTAACTCTTGTCCCGTCCGGCTGAACATAACTTCTGGATGACGAGGAAGTTTCCACCTTTTTTTCCAGGGGTTTGACCTGTGAAAGAGCCGCTGCGGCTCCAATTACGGCCAATCCTCTGGCCATCTTGGCTTTATCCATTCCGGAATCATCCTTTGATGCATCTATCGTTTCCGACGACGACTCCCGTGTCGCATCCGGTTGAACAGAAACGCTTTCGGCGCCTCCCGCGGGAGTAAGCGTAACCTTCACAGCCGGCGGAACAAGAACATAGGCCGCGCCAGTTTCTTCCTGCGAGGAAATTGAACTCATGGAACTGCCGACTCCCATCCGGGGATCTTTAAAAAAAAGCCCGGAATTAACGCCTGACGCAATTGCATTGAGATAAACTTTTTCCTTCTGATAGGACCTCTGAATCACCACATCTTCCTGGCGATATTGATCCTTCACCAGGGTCAGAATGTGGTTGCGGTTGCGCTCCAGAGAAACAGATGTAGGTGTCGTTCCCACAAGCTGACCGTTAGCATAGATCTTCGCTCCCATTGGATTTGTTGTCACGGGAATATCCTGCCGCAAAACCGGCTGACTGCACCCCACAACACCAATAATCAAAACTCCTGCTATCCAAGATATCTTTCTCATCATGCCGCCTCTCCCATCATAAATGACCCGATTGTATTTTCATTTTTTCAGATTAATTTCCTGATACATTTTTTGAACGCAATCCGGACAAATCCCGTGGCTGAATTGAACCGGTGACCGGTCGCTGATGTATTTTTCCATTTTTTCCCAGTAGCCTTTATCATTACGGATTTTCTTACAGGAGGCACAAATTGGCAGCAATCCATGTAAGGTTTTCACTTCGGAAAGCGCTTCCTGAAGTTCAGTAATCAGTTTTTCTCTTTCTTTTTCCATTTGTCGTCGCTCGGTAATATCAACAATGATTCCGATCAACCCCTTGTTGTTGCCCTTTATGTCCGTGAAAACGGCTTTATCAAAAATCACATCTCTGGTTTCCCCCAATGCGTTGACAACTTGAGTTTCGTATTGCTGCTCGCCACCGTTCATAAAAAGATCCCTATCTTTTTCGTAATAAATCTGGGCCAGTTGAGGTGGATTGATTTCAAAAACGGTTTTGCCGATCAGTTTCTCGCGATTAGCGCCGAAAAATTTTTCGAAGGCTCTGTTGAACCCGGCGTAACGTCCAAGATTGTCCTTATAGAAAACCGGAGAAGGTATCGAATTGAGCAGCGTGTCCAAAAAAGCCTGGTTTTGCCGGAGTGCCTCCTCGGCCTGACTGCGCTCGTATTCCTTGTTTTCCAGCGCCCGTGCCATTTCGTCAAAGGAACGGGCCAGTTTACCCAACTCGTCTTGCTGATGTTCCAGGCCGGTTCGCGTCGCCAGGTCGCCGCTTCCCAATCGTCGGGACACCTCAACCAGTTTGGCCAATCTTTTGACAATCAATGCATTCCCGAAAAACCAGGCAATCAGCAGGGCGGCCGTAAAGCTGAGACACAGCAGGACCAAATGGCGCAAAAAAGTTTTCTGGGTGCGCTCCAGGATCATCGCTTCAGGAATGCCGACACGCATGTAAAGATACGTTGGAGAACCATCGGCAAGAGAGAAACGCTGATAAGCGAAAAGACGTCGGACACCATCAACTCCATTGGCCGTAAAAGTGCCTTCCGGCGGACCTTCTGAAATAATCCGGACAATTTCCGGTAACTCTTTTTTCCCCTTATAAGCGTTGTTGTCCGGATACCGGTACAGACGGATGAAGTTAACATCCAGGATATTCAGGGTGGAACCTTGGGGAAACTTGGTCATTCCGGGAAAAGTAGCACCGTATTTTTCCAGGTCCAGACTGACGCCGATCACACCAATCATCTGACCTGTGGAATCCAGCACCGGAAAGGCAAAGGGCAGGCCTGACTTGCCGGAGACCGGCCCGATAATATATCCTCCTGCGGAAAAATCCTTTTTTTTCAGAATATTTTGAAAGTATTTGCGCTCTTTTATGCTGAATTTCCCGGACGGAAGAGCATTGGCAAAAATCAATCCTTCGCTATCCGCTGCAAAAATGGTGACATATTTTGCATTTTCCTTGAGAAGCTCCCGAAAAAGCTTTTCGCAGGCAGTCGCATCTTTTTGTTGCACTATCGGTAATTTGGCCAGTGTAGTGAGAAATTTGCGCGTAACTGCGACAATATTTTCGTGCTCATGGGCAATCCCCTTTAGTAAAATCAATGCATCGGCCCGTCCCGATTCCAGATCCTGACGCTGGCGCTCATAATTGGAATAAACAAGAACGCCCAGCAAGGGAAGAATGGCCATCAATATCAAGATTAACAACTTGATTCTGATAGACTTTATCATGGTCGCACCTTTTGTATGGTTTCGCTGCTCGAAACTCTGTCTTTGGCGCTATTTTTCATCTTTCTCCAGACTCTTCATGTCGATAAACGGAATCGCACCGGATGTGATTTTCGGCAAGCGCCCATCCCACTTTTCTATGGCTTTAATGGAGGCTTCGATCTGGCGAAGTTTGATCAGCTGTGGCGTGACATTCTCTTTCTGAAGCCGTAAAGATTCTGCTTCCGCTTTGGCGCTCGCCACTTTTTGTTCCGCTTCGATCTTGATTCTTTCCAGGTCTCTCTGGGCTTTGAGCGCCAGTTGCTCCGCGGTTTGTTTCGATTCAATGGCCTGCTCAAACTGATGGGAAAACCGGAAATTCACAATGGAGAAGTCATCTACCAAAACATCATAAACAATGAGTCTATTTTTTAACAGGTCCTTGATTTCTCCACGTATTTTTTCACGCTGCGTAATCAATTCCACTGCGGTATATTTGGCGGTAATGGCTTTCACCACTTCTTGAACCGCCGGGTCAATAATCCGTTCCTTGTAATTGGTGCCGATGTTTTGATACACCTTATTGGCCTTGTCCGGAGCCACATGATAATTTACGGCAATAATGGATTTGGTGTCCTGCAAATCCTTGGAAACCGATTCCGCATCGCTTTGTGACTTTTGAATCCGCACGTCGATTTTCAGGACTTTTTGCATGATGGGAATACGAAAGTGCAAACCTTCACCCAAAACATCTTTCTGGACCGCGCCAAAATTGAGAACGACCCCTCTTTCTCCAGGCCCAACAATGACAAAGGGATTGAGAAGATAAAAAAGAAAAAAAATTCCGGCGACCAGCGCGATGATCACCGGCGCTTTTCCAAACCTGCTTTTCATTGCTTCCACATTGATGTCCTGACGATTATTCATCATGCCTCGCCTCCTGAATTGAGTAATTTGACACACGACCTTTTTGTTTTCTTCCTACTTCATTTGTCATGAAAATACAACTGCTTCCCGACCGTCGCAAACTTGAAAACAGCCGGCCGCCCCTTCCAAAGGTTTTTCTCGAAAATGGTGGATTTTCTATTGTCTTTCCCACCGGAAAAATACTATAAGAAAACAAAAAACCGGATCTGACGCGAGAGTAGCCGATGAAAAAATGCATTTACTGCAATCAGGAATACGAGGATAAAATCCAGTTTTGCCGAACTTGTGGGCAACGGCTTGTTCGGTTGACCCGAATCCGTCAGAATCTCTCGCTGAAACCGACGATTCTGGGCATTCTTCTTTTTTTTGCTTGTCTGATCATCATTGTTCAATATGCAGGATTGAAAAGAATTCAACAGCCGCCAGTGAAGATTGAACCACCGAAAGCACATCTTCCCCCCGCCGAGCCTCCTGCGCCTTTTTCCGAGCCTGATCTTTTTCCTTTACTACAGCATGCTCCTTCACCAGACGCAACCCCGACGCCGAAATCGGATGATCATTCTGTTCCAGCCTACGAATTGTCGAACAGCGCCCTGACGCACTGCCCCGGCAAAACCTGTCCCGACCCCCATAAAGCGATTCAATATTTGAACAGTGCTATCAAATTGAAGCCGGATTTTGCAGAGGCCTACAACAACCGGGGCGGAGCATATATGAATCTTGATCAGCCCGCGCGGGCGATTGAAGACTTTAACGAAGCGATCCGTCTGAAACCGGATTTGGCCGAAGCCTATAGCAACAGGGGCAGCGCTTACCGGGCGCTCAAGCAGCCCGAACGTGCGATTGACGACTATAGCGAGGCTATCCGTCTGAAACCCGTCTATGCGGAAGCCTACACGTATCGAGGGGATGCGTACCTGTCTCAGGGAAAGACAGAGGAAGGCTGCGCCGATCTGCAAAAAGCCTGTGCTTTCGGGCATTGCCCCACTTGGGAAAATGCCAAAAACAGAGGCATATGCCATTGATATAATGGATTATTATTGATGTTTACCGCATGACCTCGTCGTTCAGAAGTTTCCATCGTTCAAAGGGACGCGACCCGTCGCCGGACGAAAGGGGCCGAATTTCGCTGATAAAGCGGGAAGGTGTCAAAGCAAACACGCCGGACGAACGTGCGTAATCCACCTCCGGCGAACTCAAATAGAGTTGGTCGCGGGCACGCGTGATCGCCACGTAAAACAACCTTCTTTCCTCTTCCTCTCCTCCCGGTTCTTTCAATGCCCGTTGCAAGGGAATCATGCCGTCGGCACACCAGATTAAAAAAACCGAAGACCATTCCAGCCCCTTGGCCTGATGGATGGTGCTCAAAATCACTTTATCTTTCGGGATTTCTTCATTTTCTTCTTCTTTGGACATATTGGTCAATAGCGCCAGCTCACGCAAAAAATCATCCATCCTCTCAAATTTGGATGCAAAATTGGCCAGTTGAATCAAATCTTCTTCACGCGAGGCAGCGTCGGAATAATGTTCCTGCAGATAGATCCGGTAATCGCACCTGTTCAATAAGAGATCAATAATATTTTCGGGAATCCTGTCCGGCGCATCCAGCGTCAGCAATGTCAGCAGGTTTTTCCTGCATAAAAGGACGCCGTTTTGGGCGGATTTCGGCAACGTTTTCGCAAACGATTCGTCGATCAGGGATTCCAGGGGGTTGTCCTCACCGGAGAGTTTCATCCAGATTTTCCCAAAAGTCACACTGCCGATTTTTGGATACATCATCAGAATTCTGCGCCAGGCCAGTTCATCATGTGGGTTGACCAGTACTCTCATAAAGGATGTCACATCCTTGATATGCGCCTGTTCGAAAAATCGAATCCCCGAGCGAATGTCAAAGGGAATGTTGCGTTTGACCAGCTCCATCTGTACTTCCATGGAATGATAGTGAGCGCGGTAAAGAACGGATATTTCGTGGAGGGGTACGCCGCTTCTGACCAGTTCTGAAATGCGTTGCGCAACAAAAGCCGCCTGCTTCAAGACGTCCGAAGCGGAAACGATGACCGGCCTCGCACCTTTTTCGCGGACGGCTTTGAGAGCCTTGGGAAACTGGTTTTCATTGTTGTTGATGCTCAGATTGGCCAGATGCAGAATTTCCAACATACTACGATAGTTCGTCTCCAGC
>DAOLNX010000093.1:0-12579 GCA_035416785.1 Smithellaceae bacterium
ATTTTTGGAGAAGAAAAATATTGTTGTTGTTGGGGGCGGGTTTGCTTTTACAACCTTGCGTTCGCTGATCAACTACATGTTGTATCCCGAAAATCGAGGCCGATTTGGCGAAATCACCGTTATTTATGGCGCCAGAACTCCCGGCCTGCTCTTATACAAGGACGAACTGGCCGCTTGGGAAAAAAGGAACGATATGAAAACCGTGATTACCGTGGATAAAGGAGATGAAGACTGGAAAGGTCGTCAGGGATTTGTTCCTTCTGTCTGCAAGGAAGAGGCACCATCGCCGCATAACACCGTGGCGGTCATTTGCGGCCCACCCATCATGATCAAATTTACACTGCCGGTGTTTTTCGAACTGGGATTTTCCAAAGAAAACATTTTAACCTCGCTGGAAATGCGCATGAAATGCGGAATAGGAAAATGCGGGCGTTGCAATGTGGGATATAAATATGTCTGTTCAGACGGCCCGGTGTTTTCACTGGCAGAATTGGACGAGTTGCCCAGAGATTTTTAAGGTAACGTGATAAATGAATAAGAATTTGATATTAATCATTATTATTTGCTTTTTCACGATATCTCCGGCTTTTGCGGCAGGGGGGTATTTAAACAAAATGGACCAAAATAAAGATGGCCGTGTCAGCCGGCAGGAAAGCCTTAACTGGGCTGGCGGGGTTTTTGATAAATTGGACAAAAATGGTGATGGATCTCTCAAGCCGGATGAGCTTGAACAATTGGATAAAAGCAAGCGCGAACAATTGCTCCAGGCCGCAGATTTGGACCAAGACGGAGTCATTCTCAAGGAAGAATTTGAAATGGCTGTCCGGAACAGATTTTCTTCCATGGACAAGAATGGAGACGGATACATCGATAAAAAGGAACGCCGTTCGTCTCTTTCTGAAAAAAACGCGAAAGGCTTTATTCTGTTCACGTTTTAACGAAGCCGAAGCGTAAAAAGCATAATTCCGGTATTCCTTCCATTGCTGTTGTTGTATAGATGGGTGGCAAGACGGTTACTTTCTTCCAAATATCCATAATATGCTCGGACATTGTCTGCGTGTAGGTTTTCCTTCCAAATTTCCTTGTATCGATGTATCTAAACATACTCTGCCGTCCCGCTTTTCAGGTAATTTCCGTCAATGAAATGATGTCGACCATTTTTGTGGGATTTTGCAATAATAATGACTGAGCAAAAAGGAGACCCCGTGTACACATGTAGTTTGGGTTTTTCGTCACGCCAGATAGGCGTCAGAAGGGAAAACCGCGAAGCGAAAGCAAGGTGATCCATCAAATCTTTTTCCAAAACCCGCCGTGCCTTAGCGTAAATTTTTCTGCCCGACCCGCCGGACACTGCTGCCGACAGGCCGGTGGCAGTTCATTAAATTAAAAACTGTAATTAAAGCTGATCCCACCGAACAGGTAAGTACTTTGCCGGTCAGCAGGAGTGTTTGCTGCCATCCCCATTCCCTTCATGTAATTTCTTGCATCTGCCGTTATGGGAACGGCATAAGAGACTTTGGGGGTGATGGTTACATTTTTTATCGGTGGTTTCAGAGGAATACTTACGGTTGCCACACCATCCAGAAGTCCATTGTAAGTTTCATTCATTTTGACTGCGTTGTCATCAAACTTGGACTCCGTCCAGAAGTCTTTGTCCTGACCAAGCAGATAGCCCACTGTTCCCTCCAGTTTCAGGCCGATATACTTGTTGAATTCAAATGAATGAGAAACGCCCATTTTGAAATACCAGCGGCGACCATCGTCAATATACTTGTAAATCGTTAATTTTGGCGCCAGGAGAGTATTCAATCCAACTGAAACATAGATTTCCTGCTGATCGGCAATACGCACATCGCCCACATAATAAGGAGAATACCCATAATAGGCATACGAACCAGAGAGATTGAAGAGTCCGATGGTTCTTGAGTAAGACAAGACGAAATCCGTTTCATTCCAGGCTGCGCGGCTGGTCTGGGCTGCAGGGGTTGAATAGGCTCCCGTGTCCAGATTTCCCCACATACTGACAGAAAAACCATAGTAGCCAACCGTGACAGAGGGCTGAATGACAACACTGTTTCTGGAACATTCTTGTCCATTATAATAATACATACTCAGGACATCAAGGGTAATATCACCTGTCGGCATTACCGCCGGTGTCTCTTCGGCAGCCCGTAGCGGACTCGATAATGTAACAATAAAACAGAAGCACAAAATAAATATATAAAATTTTTTCATTTTTATTCCTCCTGCTTATCGGCTAAATATTAAATATTTCTTACCCCTGTTACACCGCGCGGCCGTTCTGTACGAATTCACCACCTCCTTCTTACGGTACATATTAACTTGAAAAAAAGTTGTTACTGTATGGTTAGAATATAGAAAGTTCAATCTTGCATGTCAAGATATATTCAAAATACTGTATTCAAAATACTCCATAGATTTCCCTTTAGAAAAATGAGGTTTTTCTTGACAGTCCATTAAAGGATACTTTATATTTCAATCAAAGTTAAAATTTAATATTCCATACGAGAAGGAGGTATGACCCATGTTCGGAAAACAGTCTCTTTCGACAAAGATTACATTCATTATAGTAATTTTCCTTATTGCCATCACCGCTAGTTTTCAGGCGTATTCTTTCTTTTCAGAGAAATCAAGACAGAGGACAAGCATAGAAGGAGAACTCAGTCGTATCTCCGACAGGCTGTCCAGTAGTCTTGTTGACCCCATGTGGAACTGGGACAGCAATATCCTTAACAAGACGGTATCTTTGGAAATGGGGAATGAGGACATACTGGCAATCCTGATCTATGACGAAGGCGGCAACATCAAAGCCGGTCAAGTCAAAAATGATAACTGGCAAAGCATAGACATCACGACGGATAAAACCCTGGAAAGCAGGCTTGTTTCAAGCTTCCTATCCACCGAGAGGCCGATTCAGAAAGACGATAAAAATATTGGAACGGTGAAAATCTATTTTACCGACCACTTTTTCAATAAAAAAATTGTCCGGAGCTTGGTGATGGCGATTATCCAGACCTTACTTTTATGTGTAGTCATCGGAGGAGTCATCATCTGGACCATGCGGCGAATGGTCATTGTTCCTGTTCAGAATGTTATTTTGAATATGGAAGGCAGCGCCGGAATTGTTGCCCAATCGTCTCACATGGTGGTTTCCGCCAGTCAATCCGTGGCTGACGGTGCATCATCACAGGCCGCAGCGATTGAAGAGACTCATTCTTCTCTGGAACAAATGTCCTCGATGACTAGGGGCACTGCCGACAATTCCACCCAAGCCAAAGCCATGATGTTGGAAACGAAGAAAATGGTAGAAAAGGCGAATGCCCATTTGGATGACCTGGTGATCGCCGTGACAGAGATCACCAAGACCAGTGAAGAAACCGGAAAAATCGTTAAAACAATTGATGAAATCGCCTTCCAGACGAATCTTCTCGCTCTGAATGCCGCCGTTGAGGCAGCTAGGGCCGGGGAGGCGGGTGCTGGTTTTTCAGTCGTGGCCGGAGAGGTACGAAATTTAGCGACAAGGGCTGCCGACGCGGCAAAGACATCCAGTGAACTCATCGAAAAGACGATTAACGCCGTCAAACAAGGAAAAGCACTTGCCATATCCACCAAGGGCGTCTTCCAGCAAACGGTGGATTCTGCTGTGAAGGTCTCCGGCATGATTGATGAAATCGAGGTTGCTTCGCAGGAGCAGTCAAATGGCATTGGCGAGATCACCAAGGCTATTCTCGAAATCGACCAGGTTGTGCAGAATAGCGCGTCCTATACGCAGGAATCAGCGGCGGCTTCCAAAGAGATGGAAGCTCAGGCTGAACAGATGCGCAGGTTTGTCGGCGATCTGGCGGTGATGATTGGAGCCGAAGAACCGGGTGAATATGATTACAGCAAGAAGTATAGCGCAATGCAACAACCCGACAGGAAACTGAAAACGCTGGCTGGGATCAAGAGCAAACAGACCGCTTCAACTGTTTCCACTACTCACCGGAAATCATTGGCGCTTCCCGCCAAAACGGGCCAATCTGGAAAAAGCCGGCCGGAAAAAACCATTCCTTTTGGTCGTGATGATTTTTAAAGATTTTTAAAAGGATCGGCAGATGAGTGACCGCCGCCATCATAATACCATACTGATTGTTGACGATGCTCCGGAAAACATCATGATCTTAAGCGAGTTGCTATTGCCTGATTACGCGGTGCGGGCTGCCGTCAATGGCCCAAAAGCGCTGGCCATAGCCATGTCGGAAGATCCTCCCGATCTGATTCTTCTTGATGTTGTGATGCCCGGAATGGATGGTTACGAGGTCTGCAAAAGGTTCAAGAATTCCGAAAAGACAAAAGACATTCCTGTAATTTTTGTCACTTCTCTGGATGAGGCGAGTCAGGAGGCGAAAGGTCTGGAACTTGGCGCTGTCGATTACATCACAAAACCCTATAATGCGGACATTGTCAGGAAGCGAGTGCATAATCACCTGGAATTGAAGAAACATCGTGACCATCTTGAGGAATTGATTCAAGAGCGAACCGCCGAGCTTTTGGCCACTCGTTTGGAAATAATCCATAAATTGGGTCTCGCAGCTGAATACAGAGATAATGACACAGGAATGCATATTATGCGTCTCGGCCACTATTGCAGGATCATTGCGGTCGCCTATGGATTATCCAATGATGAATCTGAGCTTCTCTTCAATACAGCCCCCATGCATGACATCGGCAAAATCGGCATTCCCGACGAAATTCTTCTTCACCCGGGACCTTTAAGTGATAAAGAATGGAAACTCATGAAAACACACTGTGAAATCGGCGCAAGAATCATTGGCGACCATCCTTCAGAATTGTTGCAGACAGCTGGTATCATCGCCTTAACTCATCATGAAAAATGGAATGCCCAGGGCTATCCCCAAGGTCTTCGAGGCATGGATATTCCGCTATACGGAAGAATTGTTGCCATTGCCGATGTTTTTGATGCGTTAACGAGCAAACGTCCCTATAAAGGAGCCTGGCCTGTCGAAAAGGCGGTGGATTTGATCCAGAAAGAGCGTGGCCAGCATTTCGATGCCACGCTTGTTGATGTTTTTCTTGAAGCTTTTCCTGACATTATATCTGTGAAAGAGAAATTCTCCGACTGATATGGAAACAACCAGGCGCGTTTTTGGCAACCAACCTTTAATCATGAACATGCTTTTGAGTGAGTGCTCCGAATTGTCTCTCTGGGAAGCCTCCATCAATCGAGAGTGAACCGTTATCCAAGAAAGGTGTAATTTTTATGAAACCCGAAGACCGAAAGGATATACGCACTGCAGCCCGCCAGAAAATCAAAACAACGGTCGATTTCATTATTGACGGTGATGTCGAGCAAGCGACCTCATTTGACGTTTCGAAAACGGGAATTCGCTTTGAAACGTCAGAGCCGATCAAGGTCCGCATGCGCTTGACCTTCAGTGGTGAGTTGAAGGAATTTTATTCGCGATTGGTATGGGCGAAGAGGAATCCCGATGGAACAATGTCCTATGGATTTGAATTTATTCCTGACGACGATGAATGCGTGTTTTAAATGACTTACAGGGAAAAAAGCAGAATTCTAACCCCCCACATTTATTAAAAGGAGGAAACCATGAAAAATTGCAAATGGACAATCATGATAGCGGCAATCTTTTTTCTTATGGTGCAACCGGCCTTTGGTCAAACTAAAAAAATTACCTTAACTACTCTGGATTGGGAGCCCTATATCGGTGAAAAGCTTCCCGGTCGCGGTTACGTTTACGAAATCGTTTCGGAAGCCTTCAAAAGTGTGGGATATCAAGTCAATATCCAGTTTTATCCCTGGGCCAGGGCAGTTGAAACAGCAAGATCAGGCAAAGCGGACGGCCTTTTTCCTGAATACTACGATAACAGCAGAAAGTCAGATTTTGTTTTTTCCGACCCCTTTCCCGGTGGTCCGGTCGGTTTCCTGGCCCGCAAGGACAGCAAAATCACTTTTCCGGCGGATCCCCGCAAAGATCTGACAAAGGTTTTACAGGGAATGAAGCAGTATTCCTTTGGCGTTGTTCGGGATTATATCAACACCAAGGAATTTGACGCCGCAAATTTTCTAAAAAAGGATGTGGCCGACAGTGATGAACAGAATATCACAAAACTCTACGCTAAGCGTATCAATTTGATTTTCATTGATAAGTTTGTGGCCCAGTATCTCATCAAGACTAAATTTCCCCAGTATGCAAAGGATCTGGAATTTCTCGAACCCGCCCTCGAAGTGAAACCTCTGTATATTGTCTTTTCCAAAAAAGCACCTGGCTATGAGCAGAAAGTGAAAGATTTTAATGAAGGATTGCAAAACCTTACCAAAAAGGGAACCATCAAGGCCATCATGAAGAAATATGGCTTCTGATCCGGCGGGGTGGATGAACTGCGTAAATTGCGAGAACTCAAGACGATCACATCTATGAGAAAAGGAGACATCATTATGAAAAAGCTGTTTTACGCTATTGTTTTTCTTAGTTTTATTGTTTTGTTGCCGGGAAATGCCAAAGCTCAGAAGTTGACGCTGGTCTATGAATCTTACCCTCCCTACGTATATAGCGAGGGCGGCAAACTGATGGGAACGGATGTCGATATTATTCGGGAAGCATGCAAACGTATCGGTTGCAATCCTGAGTTTTTGGATAGACCATGGAAACGCGCGGTAGAAGAAGTCAAGGCGGGACAAGCGGATGGCATTTTTAGTCTTTTCAAAACGGATGAACGCACGGCGTTTCTTTATTTCCCATCCGAAAGCTTGAGCTTTGAAAAAAACATTATCATCGCTAAAAAGGGCAAAGGGATCAAGGCCGGCAAAATTGATGACTTGAAAGGCAAATCCATCGGAGTTGTTGTTGATTATTCCTATGGGGATGCTTTTGACGGTTACAAGAATATCAAGCGGGAGGTCTGCAAGAGCAATGAAGAACTCTTGAAGAAACTTGACGGCGAACGGATGGACGTCGCCATTATCAATGAACTTGTTTTCAACAATCTGGTAAAAAAAATGGGGATGAAAGGCAAGATGGAGATCATCTATCAGCAATCCGATGATCCTCTTTTCATTGCTTTTTCCATGGCCAAAGGGGAAAAAGCGAAAAAGCTGGCTGCTGATTTTAGCAGGGTTTTGGCGGAGATGCGCAAAAAGGGTGATCTTAAAAAAAATATAAGCAAATATTAACGGTTTCTTAGAATTACCTTTAAGCTTTCTTCCCTGCCAGAGGGGATCAGTATCGTGGGGAAAAAGGATTGACCGATGAGTAATCGCTTGCATCAATATACTGTTCTCATTGTCGATGACGCCCCGGAAAATATCATGATCCTCAGCCATTTACTGATGCCTGATTACACGGTACGGGCGGCTGTCAGCGGAGAAAAAGCATTGGAAATCATTTTCTCAGATGATCCTCCTGATCTGATTCTGCTCGATATCGTGATGCCCAAAATCAATGGTTATGAGGTTTGTAAACGTCTGAAAGCAGCCGGCGAGACGGTTAGCGAGATTCCCGTCATTTTCTTAAGCGGCATGACGGAAACTGATGATAAAGTCAAGGCTTTTGAAGCTGGCGGAGTAGATTATATCACAAAACCATTTGCGCTGAAGGAAGTGCAGGCCCGCATTGAAACTCATCTAAAAATAAGCAGTCAAAAACGGGAGCTGGAAAAACAAAAACAACAAATTGAGGATAGCTACAAACAGCTCAGAGAACTTGAGTTACTCAGGGATAACCTAACCCACATGATTGTCCATGACATGAGGACACCCCTCATGGGTATCAGTGGGAATCTGGAGTTGCTCAGTTTCCAGGAAGAATCAAATATTTCCGCCAGGGCGGCGAAACATATTAATCATGCCAGAGAGTCAACTCGCGAGTTAATTGAAATGATCAGCGCCCTGCTGGACGTTTCTCGGATGGAGGCGGGCGAAATGATTCTCAATATCAGCCGCTGCGATCTGATAGACATCATGAGGAGAATCGTGGACACTTTTGAGGGACTTTTAGGAAAACGGTATATTTCTTATGATATTCCTGTCGAGTCTGTTGAGGTAAATTGTGATCCTCATGTTATATCGAGGGTTATTCAGAATCTTCTTTACAACGCCATCAAGGTCACACCGGAAGCAAATTTTATTCGAATAGGTGTTTCCGCAACAGATGATGTTGTGCGTGTATCCGTCACCGATAACGGGCCAGGGATACCGGCTGAATACCATGAGAAGATCTTCGATAAGTTTTGTCAAATTGAATGTCGAGAACACAAGCAAAAGTATTCGACAGGTCTTGGATTAACTTTCTGCAAAATGGCGGTGGAGGCACACAGGGGGCATATCGGCATAGAAAGTGAGGTCGGTAAAGGCAGTATGTTTTGGTTTGAGCTTCCCAGCAGCTGAACCATGTTGCAGGAGGAGAATGATGTTGTCTCAACAGAAGATCAGTAGGAAATTCCTTTATCTATTTATTCCGACCATTATTATTATTTTTCTGCTCACCGTATCCATCATAACCGTCAAGGAGTATAGGGGACTCCAGGAGGCTTTGGAAAAAAAGGGAAACGATTTGGCCGTACTCTACACCATTGCCCTGGAAACACCGCTTTGGAACATTGATGAAGAGCAGATCAATCAACTACTGAACGCTTCATTAAAGGACAAAGAAATTGTCGCCGTTATCGTGAATGACGAGACATCGGGTGCACACAAAAAATACTCCAGAAATGAAAACCTCATTTCCGATCATCTGCTGGTTTTTCATCGAGATATTCTTCACCGGGGCAGAATAAAAATCGGCAGTGTCACTTTTTACCTTACCAGGGATGTTACTCTGCAAATCATCAAGAATTCAGCCGTCTCATTTGCCATAACGCTGATTATCCTTCTGACAACGGCAATTATTATCAGCATTGCCATCTTGCGAAAATTAATTTACCGGCCGATCATCAATCTTCTTGACGGCATCAATCTCAATGTTGCTCAAAAGACCTGTCATCCTGTTACTGTCAGTTCCAGGGATGAAATCGGTATTTTGACCGAATCTTTTAATAACATGATGAAAAGACTTAAGGAGGATGCTGGCAATCTGGAACAGATGGTAGCGGAACGGGAAATATTGCTGAAAGAACTGGGGGACAATAATCTTGCGCTGCAAGAAGAGATATCCAAAAGGAAAATCGCAGGCGAAGAGCTGAAAAAAGCGGAGATTAAATATCGCAGCATCTTTGATAATGCCGCCTATGGTATTTACCAGACGACCCTGGATGGAAAGCTGCTGACCGCCAACTCTGCCCTGGCCCGAATACTGGGATATGACTCACCGGAAGATATTATCAATAACATCAGTCACATTGTTACAAACCTGTTTGTTGACTCCACCCAAAAAACGGAATTCCTAAAGTTAATGAAGAAACGGGACCTTGTAAAGAATTTTGAATTTAAGGCTTTCCGCAAGGATGGAAGTGAGATTTTTGCTTCGATGAATTCCAGGGCTGTTCGGGATGAGAATAATCATGTGCTTTTCTTCGAAGGCATCCTTGAAGACGTAACCGAAAAAAAGCAGCTGGAATATCTGAAGATTGCCAAGGAGGCGGCGGAAGCATCCACCAGATCGAAGAGTGAATTTCTGGCGCATATGAGCCATGAAATCCGGACGCCGATGAATGCCATTATCGGTTTTGCCAATCTGGCATTGATGACTGAACTTTCCGCCAAGCAGATGGATTATATCAGCAAGATTGAGGCGGCGGCCAATTCCCTGCTCGAAGTCATTAATGACATCCTGGATTTTTCCAAGATCGAGGCGGGCAAACTAGAAATGAGTTCAGTCAATTTCCATTTACATGATGTCATAAGAAATATGGCAGATATTGTCTCTGTCCGGTCTGCCGAGAAAGGGATTGAATTAATCATCTCGATTGATGATAATGTACCTTATGCCTTAATTGGCGATCCGCTGCGCCTACGCCAGATTTTGATCAATCTGACCAACAATGCCGTCAAATTTACTGAATCAGGATATGTCCTGGTGGAGGTGACGGCGGCAGATGTAAGCGATTCAAGATGTCGGTTAAGGTTTACCATACAGGATACCGGCATTGGTATTCCAGAGGAGCAGCTGGCCAAACTGTTCGCGGCTTTTTCTCAAGGTGATGCGTCGTTGACTAGGAAATTCGGCGGTACGGGGCTGGGGTTAGTCATATCCAGGCAACTGGTGAACATGATGGGAGGTGATATATCGGTAGTCAGCACGCCCGGCAAGGGCAGCACGTTTTCCTTTACCGCCTTGTTTCAACTTCAAGTAGGTGAAAAACAGACGCACATGGTTGTTCCGGAAGACCTTCGTGGTCTTCATGTGCTGGTTGTTGATGATAATGCCATTGTACGCAGCATTTTGCAGCATCAGCTTCAATCTTTCCAGCTTAACGTGGAAACGGCCGATTCCGGCGAGGAGGCGATGGAGGTGCTGGCGCGGGCGGCTGAATCGAAACCTTATGATCTGATCCTTATGGACTGGTATATGCCCGGTATGGACGGGATAGAAACAACCCGCAAGATTAAAAAGGATTTGCGCTTGAACCATGTCCCTTTGATCATCATGTTGACGGCCTTCGGACGTGAGGAAGTCAAGAAAGAGGCAGAGGATGCAGAAATTAACGGTTTTCTGTTGAAACCGGCAAATCCATCCATGCTCTTCGATACCATCATGAATGTTTTGGGGAAACCGTCAAATGCGGCAACCAGGCCTCTGCCTTCCTATGGCAATTCAGCTTTGGATATGCAAAAAATTGCCGGGGCCAAAGTGCTTTTAGTTGAGGACAATATCATTAATCAACAAGTGGCACGCGAAGTTTTAGAGTCTGCCGGGTTAATTGTAGAAATAGCCAATAACGGCAGGGATGCTGTCAATGCTGCGAGGATGAACGAATATGATCTGGTGATGATGGACATCCAGATGCCGATTATGGGTGGATATGAAGCGACACAGTTGATCAGGATGGATAAAACGAATGCCTGTCTGCCGATTATCGCGATGACGGCTCATGCCATGCAGGGGATTAAAGACGAGTGCCTTGCTGCTGGTATGAATGACTATGTCAGTAAGCCAATCGATATTCAGGAGTTATTTGGTGTTCTTGGCAAATGGATAAAACGGCGGTCAGAAACTCCCGGAGAGTGTCTGCCGCAGACTACGGATATTACAATAACGGAATCCGAGCAAGTTCAGCTTCCCGTTTTTCTACCCGGAATTGATCTGGACTCCGGTTTGCAACGATTGTGCGGGAACAAAAGTTTATACAAAAAACTGCTCCTCGACTTTATGCATAACTACCGGCAGATTATTCCCGAGATCCAGTCGTCGCTGAAAAGCGACGAAGACGTTGCCCATCGACTGACCCATACCATCAAGGGAATAGCCGGAAACCTTTCGGCAGGTGATGTGCAGAGAACGGCACATGAACTGGACATCGCCATCATTGGTAGAAAAAAGAATGATTATGACACATTGTTGGCAGATCTGGATCGGTCTCTTCAGATACTCCTGCATTCCATCTCGACGCTTCAAGAAGAGGAAAACCATCAGCAACCCGTCGAAGATCATGAAACCCCGGTAGATTATGAAAAGATTACTCCCATTTTGCAAGAAATGGCGCAGCTCTTGAAAAAGGACAACCTTACGGCAGTCAAATATGTGGAAATCATTAAAGAGAGTTTTGGCCCGTCATTATTCCGGGACGAAATCAACCAAATGGAAAAATATATCCGAAATATCGAATTTGCCGAAGCATTGAAACTATTGGAAAAAATTATTGATGAAATCGCACAGACCCTGAAGGAAAAATGTTAGGGCGCCGTATTCGGTGATTACAGACAGGCTGCCATGTTCCTAATTCCATATTGAAGATGTCGCGATCAGTAAATCATGGGGGTGGACGACGTCATTGTTCCATGACAGTTGAAGAAGAAAAGGAATTCCTGTAAAGATGGGAAAATATGGCAGCAGGCGGTGGCGTTCTGACCGTACCCAGTATTGCGGCATACTTTCGCACCTCTTGCAGCGCTTTTTTGACTGCACGATCCAAGTTACGCCATAGCGGATTGAATCACCAATAATGTGCCGGGAACGGTGTCTGTGCCATATTGAATAAGACCATCAATATCGTAATATTGCATCATATAGACAAAGAAGTTTTCCTGGCACCATCTCGAAAACATCCGGCCGGCAATCACGGGAGTGTCCAGGATTCTGGCGGTGCTGATCACGGCGGTCTGATGACCGGTTTTTGTGAGGCGACGAACCTCTGTAACCGGAATACAGGCATCGCCTGAGGCGATGGTTTTTTGTTGCATGGCTAATTTCATCTGCGTGGAACCCCTGCCGGGAACTGGCACTTCGGTTTCGCTGAAAGTGTCTTCCAACCACAAATCATTAACGTTTTTACGGTAGGTGATGGCGCCAATGTGCTTTTCCCACAGCGCGGAAAGCAGGCTGTGCGTCGCGGATGATCACACGGTGACCCTCTATCATCTGCAAAAACAGGTGACGGTCCACT